>DATDXK010000035.1:0-4958 GCA_035289345.1 Candidatus Nanoarchaeia archaeon | reverse complement strand
TTATCGTTGGGGGAAATAAGAAGCAATTGCCACCGCCATCAATGGCTCCGGGAATGGGGATGATGCCATAAAAACGCGGGAAAAGCACATGGTTTTTTTAGTGTAAGCGCTTTACCTTTTTTTCTTCTTTAGCACAGTTCTAGGCTGGCGCATTTTTCTTAACTTGGCCAGGCGAACCAGTTTTTTTACTTTAGAAGCTTTAGACTTATTGCCAGGCCAACGCCCTTTTCGCAATAAGGCCTTGCGCGGCCTGAGCTTTGTTGCCGCAGTCTTGGTTCTTTTTCTTCTTGGCCGTTTATGATACCTTACCATAATTTAATATTCCTATTCAATAAACATATTCTTGTGTTCTGATGTTATTCTGTCATTCAACTACTTTATTAGTTCTGGACTCGGTGAAGGAGTGCCTTAAACACTATGACCAACTTGCCAATCAGTATGTTTTAAAGGTGATCTGCTTCGTTTCTAAGGGCGCTTCAACAAATGCAAGTTCATACGGTGAGTTATAGTCCAGACACCATACTACGCGGAGACACTTGAGAGAGGCTTCCTAGACAACATCCTTTCCAGGACAACCGAATTATCCACTGCTTATGTCATTAAATAGAGATGTATCTTTATAAATTCATGTTAACACTAGTGAGTAATTAAGAGATTAAAAACAATTAATACCGCCGATTCAACCAAACATTTTTAACCGTTTTAATTAATTTGTTCTTATGCGCAATTTACTGGCCTTGTTTCATCTTGCCATTATTCCGATTATGATTTACCTGATTTCCAGGAACTCTGACAGTTATACCTATTCCGCAATAATGGTCCTGTCCTTTTCGATAATGGCCAGCATCATTGAATGGCTCTATCTTAAAAAGAAGAGAGATCGGGAATCGTTCTTAAGGCCGTTTGCGGATAAGCTCCTAGTTTTAACAGTATTGTTATTCTTGGCTTTTTGGGGGAAATTTAATTGGTTGGTATTGTCATTATTTATCTTCAGGGACCTGCTAGCCGGAACAATCAGGTTGAGGGCAGCTAGAGAGAATGTTATCATTAAAAGCCGCTGGCCGGGCAAAATAATTACTATCTGTGAAATCAGCCTTATTTTTTCCGTTTTAATTATGGAATACCTTCGTCAAGCTGCGACGGTTGTCTTTGTTCCCACGTTCCAATTAATTCAATTCTCGTTGATTATTGTCGCGATGATTATCTCTATTTATTCAATAACTGATTATATCCTGATTTATGGCCAAAAAATCAGCGCCAGAAAAAGGAACTGGGCCGTAATCAATAATGAAAATATGATTATTTTAGCCAACCGGAAGTCAGGCGGGTTTCGTGACGGTTATCGAAGACATCTGCTAAAATTATTTGCTAGGCGCAGAAAAGCCAGGATTGTTTTTCTGCCGCAGACAACAGAAATGTTTAAAGGGATTGGCAAAATTATTAAACCATTTCAGCAGGTAATTATCGCCGGCGGCGACGGCTCTTTTGAAAGCGCGTTAAACCATCCTTTGTTTAAAGGCAAGAGCCTGGGCTTTTTTCCGCTGGGAGCTGGGAATAGTTATTACTCCTATTTTTATAAAGGCAAGCGCTTTGAATACCTCCGCTCCAGGTTTAAGTTCCGGGAAATACCGTTAGATATTTTAGGGTTGAAATTTAATGGCCAAAAGTTTCAAACCACTTTTTTAAGCCTAGGCATTGACGCCGAAGTAATAAAACAGACCAAAAATGTAACTGACCATAATTTCGCTGACTATTTTAAAGCCGCAGCCAAGGTAGCTTTCGGGCCCAGACTGGCTTATTCCCTCCTTTGTGAAGCAGACGGCCGAAAGTATCAATGGGATAATTGCTTTAATCTGATCATTTCCAAAATTCCGTTTATTGGTTATGGGCTTAAAGCCACTATCGGGGATATAGATAGTGATGACGGGCTTATTTTAGGCCTGGCGCAGGTTAACACCCATGCGCCATTTTTTAACAAAGGACTGCGGCTGTGGTGCATTCTACTCACTCAGTTAGGATTAAACAAAGCTCCGTTAGTTCCATTAATTGGTAAAACTTTTAAAATAAAAAGCGGCAAGCCCTTTTCTTTGCAGGCTGGAGGGGAATTTCTCGGCTCTACTGCCGAATTAAGTGTGGAGGTCTTAAGAAAGCAGAAAGTATTAATGATTTAAGAGTTAAGTTAAAACCAATTTCAATTTCTCCTTAACTATTTGTTTTCTTTAAGTACCGACCTTAATAAGCCTAATAAGGATAGTTTAGGGCCTGGCGGCCTAATTCTTCGACAACCAACTTAACTCTGGCCACCGCTTCTGCCGGATGATCAAAATCGCCAAGAACCAGGTTTCTTAATCCGCTAGGATTCCTGGAAACTTGATGGTCTGCTGTAGAAGCCCAGATTCGGCCGTTGGCTACTAAATCAGGTCCTCTAATTTTGCTGCCGGGAATTTCACGGAGCTGGTAAATGGCAATAGCTCCCGCAAACAAGATTTTTCTTTTGGCTTCTTGTGCCGTGCCTGAATTATCAGCGTGGATAATGTCTGCTAAATATTTAGCGGCGGAAGCATGAATATGATAGGCTGAACCGGTTTGGTTGCTGTAATCACCAACTCTCAGGTTAATGGAATCCAGGCCCAGAAAATCAATTATGGTTGTGCTTCCGCTGAACCGGCAAAACTTCTTTTGGCGCAGGTTAGGATCATTCCAAGACAGGATGGAATCATCGTATAGATAGACACTTTTGTTGCAGTTGGTCGGCATAATTAAGGATAGAAAGAGGTATTTTATAAGATTTTGGTGTCAAGGTACGTATTAAGTCTGGGTCTTTAGCCTCAAGATGTGACCTGTTTTTTCTGCAGAAGCCAGCAAAAAGGAAACACGAAAATAAAGTACGATTTATTACTCGCTGGGTCAATAACCCGTTGCTTGCAACGGTACAGCGAGTAATAACCGAAAATCAGCTCGGAAACTCGCGTAATACCACGCAGCTTGCTGCGGTTGGGATAGCGAGTTTCAGGATTTTCGTGTTTATTTTCGGTACTGAAATTTCTTAGAAATTTCATGAATTGCAATGAAATTCACGGTGAATTTCAAGCATGCCTTTCGGCATACAATGGGAATTTTTGCTTTTATGTTACAGAATCACAGGCGAACCGAGGCAAGAAATGAGAAAACAATCTCATTTCTGCACAGAAAAATAAATTGATCAATTTAACGTATCAGTTTATGCAAAAAATTTCGCTGGGTGTAAACCCCCGCCCTTTAGGACGAAATTTTTGCATGCTAAAAATGCGTAGTTGAGGAACCGCCTCTTTTGAAACCTCGTCATTTATGGCGAGGTGAGGCGGTTTCACGCATTTTTATCATTTTCTTGTGCTAAAGACGAAAGAGGACTTAATACGTACGTATCAAGGTATTATCTCGCTCATAGCCTGGCCCTTCTTGATTATTTTCAGGAGGCAACAAATAGCAAAAAATTGATCGAAAAGTTTAAGTATTACATAGTTTACATTGTATTACATGCTAGTAATCAAAGATTCAATGGTGATCATTCACCTAGCTAAGACCACGCTGTTGAAGTCATCTTGCACCTATTTTGGAAAAGTGCTTATCCCCAAGCTTGTCCAGGAAGAAGTAGTTCAAGACGAACATCCAGAAACTGGGCTCATCAGAGAAATGATATTGAGCAAGAAGATAATCGTGGAAGCGGTCAAAGATAAAAATTTCCTTCACCGGGCAAATCAGTTCAATCTTCAGCGAGGCGAAGCCGAAGTAGTTGCCCTGTACTGGGAACAGCATGCCGACTTGATTGCAACTGATGATGATAACGTGAGGAAGAAAAAAGATGTCCTTCAACTCAAAGTTATCGGGACACCAGCAATTATCTTTGAACTATATAAAAAAAGATACATTGATAATCAAAAACTGCAAGAAGTAATTACAGTGATGCGAGAAATAAGTTGGTTTTCCAATGTTATTTGGGATAAAATACTGATGGAGGCAAACAAAAATGAATGAAATTGTGGCTATTCGGATTGATTCTGATTTGCTTATGAAAGTCGATAAATTAGGAGCAGAAGAGGTCTTTGACAGGAGTACCATGCTTCGCGATCTCATTAGAACTGGGTATCGAGAAAAAATAAAAATGCGGGCAGCACAACAGTATAAAGAGGGAAAAATTACTTTTTCAGAGGCTGCGCATCGAGCTGGCTTAACCATATGGGATATGCAGCATTATCTCATTGATACTGGATTTCGGTCAGAATATTCACTGGATGACCTTCAAAAAGAGATGAGGTTGTTGAAGAAAAAATGATGCTATTGAATCTATTAATCTGCTTTGGTTGGCCTTAAAAACTAAATAAAATTGCATTCAAAACGGGATAATTCCGTAATTAGTTCTCCCCTTTAGAGTATACGATTGGTTTTTAAACTTTTTAAAGAACACACCACTTATACTAAAAATGCTAAATAATCAAACTTTTTTTAGCCATTTTCATATGCTTTTTTATTTTGTGAACTAATTCTGAAATTTAACAATTGCATTCAAAAACAATAACCTTTATTAATAATTTCCTTACCACAGCTTTAAGATGAGCCAGCAAGTAAAAATTCCAGAAACCGTGGCCAGAACTACCTGCCGGGTCTGTTATTCTCTTAAATTGGTGAATTTATTTTCCCTCGGCGAACAATTTGTTAATGATTTTGTGCCGGAAGCTGAAATCTATTCCGGCCTTAAGGCTCCTCTGGAATTGGTTTTCTGCGAGAATTGCACCTTAGTTCAATTGCGCCACACCGCGCCACAGGAATTATTGTACAAGCGCTTCTATTGGTATAAATCTGGCGTTACCGAAACCATGAAAACGGCCTTGCGTGATATCACTAAACAAGCTGAAGAAAAATTTAAGTTGAGAAGCGGAGATACAGTGCTGGATCTTGGCTCTAACGATGGTACCTTGCTT
>DATDXK010000034.1:0-5286 GCA_035289345.1 Candidatus Nanoarchaeia archaeon | reverse complement strand
GAAATAATTAAAACTATCTTAAGCGGCTTCCGTGAAGAGCCGATAACTGAAGATTGGCTGCCCATAACCTTGTTTTGCGAGATGTGCGGCAAAGATACCGTAAAAATTGCCTGGCTGGGCGGATACTTGATTAAATATTCTTGTGACTGCGGCCATCAGGAAGCCTTTGATTTTAAGAAAAAGCCGATGGTCAAGCTAAAATGGCGCGTGGACTGGCCGATGCGCTGGGATTATGAGAAAGTTGATTTTGAGCCGGGCGGCAAAGACCATTCCACCGTCGGCGGAAGTTTTGACACTGGCAAGCAGATCGTTAAGGAAGTCTATAACTTTACTGCTCCCACCTACGTGATGTACGACTTTATAAAAATCAAAGGCGGAGCGGGAAAAATGTCCAGCTCTTCCGGAGACGTGGTTGATTTGGGTGACGTACTGCAGATCTATGCGCCGGAAATCGTGCGCTGGATTTTTGCCGGAACGCGGCCAAACAAGGAATTTGCCATCAGCTTTGATGCCGATGTGTTAAAAGTATATGAAGATTATGACAAATGCGAACGGATTTATTTTGGCCTGGAAAAGGTTAACGAGAAAGAAACTGAGAAACAGAAGGTGGCTTATGAACTGAGCATGATAAAGAAAATTCCTAAAACTATGCCTTACCAGCCCGGCTTCCGGCATTTGACCACTTTGCTGCAGATCCATAGTTTAGATACTGATAAAGTCATCGCTTACTATGAGAAAGAGCTGAATGATCCTGTCGATAGGGAGAGAGTCCGGGTAAGGATCGAATGTGCCAAGAACTGGCTGCTAAAGTATGCCCCGGAAGAATTTAAGTTTACTGTCCAAGAAAAATGCCAGGTCACTTTGATTGACAAAGAGAGGCAAATTCTGAAACAATTAGCAGCTAAATTACTGAAGAAGGATTGGACTGATGTGGAACTGCATGAAGAAATGTATATCCTCTGTAAAAACAATGATTTTCCGGCAGGAGATTTCTTTAAATTGGCTTATAATGTTCTGATTAACAAAGACAAAGGGCCACGGCTGGCTTCTTTTATCTTAGCCATTGGCAAGGAGAGAGTAGCAGAGTTATTTGGGAAGGTATGAATCTGAGAGAGGTTATATACTAAAAATCCTAAATAATCAAACTGTTTTTATCATTTTTTGATTTGGGTAGAAGGCTTCCAGCACTTGGAAGACATCTATTGAATTAGCTTCTTCAAATTGTTCTGTATACTTTTTCTTATCTGTAGGAGAATCTAGATAGGCTTCAAACCTTTCTCTAGCAACCTGAGCAAACCCAGAGCGGGCATTAAATAACAAGGTAAGGTAGTCTTTAAAGCACCAGCGCTTAATTTCAATGGTAGCTATTCGCTCATTGCAGTTAGGCAGCTGAGAATAGGCTAACTTAACAGAACTTTCCCCTCTTTTTTT
This sequence comes from Candidatus Nanoarchaeia archaeon, assembly GCA_035289345.1. Lineage (GTDB taxonomy): Archaea > Nanobdellota > Nanobdellia > Woesearchaeales > GW2011-AR9 > JAGVYX01. The sequence goes on along the minus strand of DATDXK010000034.1, from coordinate 3,855 downwards.
AACTGCGAAGAATTTAGCTGTTCCCAAATCAAAGCATTTAACTTCCAATCCACGAGCCTGGCCATACCAGAGATGTTCAGTTTCTTCTAGTGAAATATCTCTGTCCCTAGCAAACTTCTGGCATAGTTTTTCCAATATCATAGTCATCTTATGGCTGATGATTATCATATTTATAAATTCTTTTGATGAATTTCTCGATTTAAAAAATTTCATGGGCAACCCGGTTAATACGTGCCCCAGGCAGTACGTATTTAGTTGCCGAGGCGGCCACCGCCTTATGCGAGCGGTTATATTAGCTCTCGAAAGCGCCTGCGGAGGGTGTTGCCCCTTACAGGGAAGCGCCGCAGATCATTCTAAGCAGTGCTGAGCGAGTTGGCGTGGTCGCAGATAGTAAGGCAACTAAATACGTACCCCAGGCAGAAAATCTTATATAATCCGCTTATCAATGGCCAGTTATGACCAGCAGGCCGGTTTTAGGCTTAATTGAAGAAATCTTATTTAAGTCAGACCATTATTCAACCAAAATAACTGCGCGCATTGATTCGGGGGCAACAACTTCTTCCATTGATTCAGCGCTGGTCAGGCAATTTAATCTAGGCCCGGAGCTTCATTCCAAAATCATAAAATCAGCTTCTGGAATCAAGGAGCGGCCGATTATCAAGACCACCATTAAAATTGCCGGGCTAGTGATGGAATCAGAGTTTAACGTTGCCGACAGAAGCCACATGAGGTACCAAATGCTGATTGGGCAAAACATCCTGAAGACAGGAAAATTTCTGATTGACCCGTTATTGGAGCTGACAAAAAAATGAAAGCAGCTGTAATTTCCTTAGGCAGCAAGAGTTCTGAAATGACCGCTGAAGCCATGAAAAAATATTTTGCTGAAGTTGACCAAATCAACCTGAAAAATATTGAAGTTAATTTAGGCAAGGAGGGGGGAATTTTCTATGAAGGCCAGCTCATGAAAAAATATGATTGTATTTACCTGAAAGGGTCATTCCGCTATGCCAACTTGCTACGCTCCATTGCCGCGCTGCTGGAAGGCCATGTGGCCTACATGCCGCTGCCTTCCGCCTGCTTCACTACCGTGCATAACAAGCTGCTGACTCATCTGATCTTGGAGCAGCATAACATTCCCATGCCCAGGACTTATATTTCTTCCACTGTAGAAGCTTCTAAACTACTGCTGAACAGGGTGGCTTACCCCATCGTGATGAAGTTTCCAGAAGGCACGCAAGGGAAGGGAGTGATGTTTGCAGACTCTCCCAGCTCAGCCTCATCATTATTGGATGCACTGGGGGCATTGAACCAGCCGTTTATTGTACAAGAATATGTAGAGACCGGCGGCGCAGACATCCGGGCCTTAGTGATAGGAAACAAAGTTATTGCAGCTATGAAGCGGCAGGCTAAGACTGGAGAAAAGAGATCAAATTTGCATTCTGGCGGAAGCCCGGTCTTCATGACCCTGACTATGGAGGCTACTAAGATAGCTATTGAAACAGCTAAAGCATTAAAAGCTGAGATTTGCGGAGTTGATATGTTAGAAGGGCCCTTTGGCCCAGTGGTAATTGAAGCTAACATTTCACCAGGATTACAAGGGATAAATTCAGTCTCTGCGATAGATATTCCCCATGAAATTGCCGCTTATTTGTATCAAAAGACTAAAGAAGCTGTATATACAAAAAATAATGTTGATGCTGCGGAAGTGATGCGGGAAATCTCCTTAGAGACGCAAAGTAATCCTCAATCGATCATCACTTCCTTAAGTTTCCGCGGTGAAAGAATATTATTGCCAGAATTGATCACCAAGATGGCTAAGCTTTCACAGGAAAAAGAATACTGTTTCAAAGCCAGCCAGGGAAAAGTAGAGATTGAAGAATTGTGATTGCTGCCGAAGCGTGGACTATTTTAAGCGCTAAGCTCTTCCGAGCGTTATTAAATTATATAGCTGGTGCCAACTTTCAGTACGTTTAATGTTGGTCCTGTCTAGGGTTAAATCCTGGTTACTTTCTGAAGTAAAAAGCAATAACTGAGGAACAATCTCTGTTAACGCATCCAGTTTAACCAAATCATCATCAACATATATATCCAAACCCCTACAGTATTCTGCTTTAGATTTTTGATAACCAACGCCAACGATTGGAAGATGGCCTAGGTTCTGATTTCTTAACCATTCCTTAGCAATTTCTAAAGTTCGGCCACTGCGGGAAGTAATTATTTTCAGGTTATGGCCATCAGTAAGTAATTTTTTAATCACAGCAAGTGAATCCTGAACCGGGACGATATATTTTACCCATTTGTTTTGTCCATAGGCTTCTGTTTTTAATTCTTCATACTTCTCCAGCGTCATGAACTCAGTAATCAAATCAGTTCTAAATTTAGAGGAGGGGATATTTAGGCCATAGTGTTCTCTCGCTACCTCCATTTTTAGTTTATCATTATTTATAATTACTCCATCAAAATCCAGTCCGATGTTCATAAGGAATCCTCTAAAGCTTTAAGGATCGGTTTTTTTGTTTCCAGGACATTAATTGCTAAGCTTACCAAGACAGTTTTATTGACAGCTACTGCTGAATGATTCAAAAAGGACATAATGATTCACCTAGATAATATCGTGCTTTTTCTAGTTGGGAAACAAAAAAGAGAGTATTTAAGAACTATTGTGATTAAACGAATAGGATTTTAATCTATTAATCTATTAATCTATTAATCTATCCCACGATTTGGGCGAAGGTTTTAAACATCAATCCCTGATCATTCATGGTCCAATCATAAGATCATTAGTTAGTGCTTTTTTCTTTCTAACTAATTTTTTTTGTTCTGGTTTATACCAAATCAAATAAATAATCGGCAGCAAGCCTGCAAAATTAAGAATAATCAAGGCGATGAACCAATTTCTCTGATTATGTCTAGCAGCATGCCACAGCGCCAACCCTTGCCAAACAATAGTCCAGACTGCTACTACTGTTAATGCAAACAAGTTAAATCCTGAATCCTGAAATAAGAAATTGAACCAGGGCATAGTTTGATATAAATAAATAATAGTATATAAATATTTAGGATGAATTTTCCCTGTAGAAAATGTAGTGATAATCAATCTACTTTTTTTGGCCTGTTCCATTCAGCTTCTTAAACAGTCTGGATTTGGCAACAAATCGTGCTGCTCTGGCTACTACCCGCGAAGTCCGCACAAACCTTCCCGCTTCAGTACCTTCCCGCACAATCCTGGCTTCCCTGCTTACTTCTTTGCCAACTTCCAGCGTCTCATGAAATACTGCCTGGCTGATGGCTAATTGCTCAGTAACAAAAATGGAGCGGTAGGCAACATTAAACAGCCGGAAGGCAAACACAAAAGGAAATACAGCTAAGATATCCAGCCAATAGCGTTTAAGAAACAACTGGGCGTTTTTGGTTTTGATGGCCAAAAAGACCAAATCAATGATAAAGATAACAATTACAAAAATATCCAGCAAATGTACTGCTGTTAACAGCAATTTATTTTCAACATGGACAAACAATTCAAAAAGGATCACAAATAAGAGAATCACTAATGCGGGAGGAAGCAGCTTGGAATTATAGTGCTCAATGTACCACCACCACTTTCTGGTTGCAGGCTTCATTTTTTCCATTTAAGGAACTAATTATTTTAAGTTATAAAAGTCTTTTGTTTGAACAGCTCTTTCTAACTTTGAAGTAATTATAACTGGACTGTTTTTAAATGATAAAAATGCGTGAAACCGCCTCACCTCGCCATAAATGACGAGGTTTCAAAAGAGGCGGTTTCTCAACTACGCATTTTTAGCATGCAAAAATTTCGCCCTAAAGGGCGGGGTTTTACACCCAGCGAAATTTTTT
>DATDXK010000033.1:0-2212 GCA_035289345.1 Candidatus Nanoarchaeia archaeon | reverse complement strand
TGTTGATTATCTTTACCTCAACGTTATTTTCTTTAGCCTGTCGATATAACTCAATATGTGTAGTGGCTGAGAACGGATCTCCGATAACCAAGAAAGCCACTTTTTTTTGTTGAGCCTCACCAATGATTTTAGCAGTATTTTCGGTTAATTCTCGATCAGCTGGAATTATTTTTTTCCCATAATAGTTTTGTAAATCTTCTAATGAACATTGCAGCAGCGAGGTATAATTTTCTAAATAAATAAGGTCGCAGGTTTTTACTGTTTCCAAACCATTGACTGTAATATCCTTCTCATCCGCCAGTCCGATGCCGATAATATAAAGTGTCATTTTTCAAATCACTATTATAGCCCTTTCACCACATAAGGCCCTTCTTTTTCATAACCTAATTTTTGGTAATACTCTTTAACTCCTATACCGCTGATAACCACCATTTTGCTCTTGCCATTTTCCTTAGCTATTTGTTCAGCCTTCTGCAGCAGTATTTTTCCAAAACCGCGATGCTGAACCTGGCCTTCTTCGCCAAGGGCTGTGGCTGTACCATAAACATGCAGTTCACGAATTAAGGCAGAGCCTATAGTTATTTCTTCCCTTAAGAATTCCTTAGGAAACCTTAGCCTGCAGAAACCAATCAATAAATCGTTCTCCGCATCCTCAGCTGAAATGAAAAATTCCTGGCCTCCAGAAGCAGGATATTTATTAACTTTAATTTGGACCATGCCCCAATTAATTTTTTTGCCTTTTGGTTCTCTGCACCTGATACATCGACATTCAACACCTTGATTAAACATGATCTGCCTTAAGTTAGTCTTATCCACGCCAGCCACCCAGTATTTGGTAGGAACATCGCGCTGCACTCTCTGGATCCGGCAATATTCAGGCACTGATTTTTTCCATTCTTTGACCCTGAATGAAGCCTCCTCAGTTGAAATTGGCTCAAATTTGCCGGCTTTCCATTGGTAGTATAAAGCAGTTCCTGGCCCCACCATGCAGGGATACATCTTAATCATGTCCGGCTTATATCCTTCATCAGTAAACAATTGTTTCATCCCGGCAAGGTCTCTTTCTCGGTCTGTTAGAGGCAACCCAGGCATGTAATGGAAATTTATTTTAAAGCCCAGATCTCTTAATACCTGAATTGATTTTTTTGAATCTTCCGTGCTATGTCCACGATGGACTTCTTTTAACACATCATCATATACCGACTGAATGCCTAACTCTACCCTGGTGCAGCCTTGACGCAGCATTTCATGGCCCTGTTCCAGAAATCCCCAGTCGGGCTTAGTCTCGATGCATAAGGCAACACAGCGTACATGAGATGTTTCATTCTTTAAATGCTCTTGTTCTAAAGTTGAGTTAGTTTTGTTTTTTAGCTCTAATAATTTTTTGTGGATTCTAGCTGTTCTTTCTTTATCATAGATATCCCCCGGCAATTCAAAAAAAACTTTAAACTTTAAAAAATCAAATTTACCGCCAGCAAAAAATAACTGTGAAAACTCATTCAGGGCTTTAAAGGCCCCGTAAATAAATTCCTGCTGGTAGGATTTTTCTGTAGCCGGAAAAGTGCCGCCCATGACAATAATTTCAATCTTGTCAAAACTATGCCCCAAAATTACATATTGCTCCAATCTATTGAATACCTGCAGATAAGCATCATAATTGTTTCTAATGCCTCTCATCGTTGCGGGCTCATGGCCAGTATAAGATTGCGGCACATCGCCCCAAGGAGAATTAATCCCGCCCGGGCAGAAAGTGCATTTTCCATGCGGGCACCGATCAGGCTTAGTCATAATGGCAATTGGTGAAACGCCAGAAATGGTTCTTACTGGTTTGGTCAACAGTTTTGGCTTCAGAACGGAAAGATCCCTCTCTTCAGCGTTCAATAAAACTTGAATGTTGGTAGGGATGGTTTTTAAGCTGTATTTTAATGATAAATCACGCTTGAGCTTAGCCCATTGCTTTTCTGAAAGATTATTATTCTTAAATTCAGCAACTAATTCTTGGTAGATGGTCATATTAAGCTAGCCAGATTTTTTAGATCCTTATTTGCAACATGAGTATAGATTTGGGTGGTCTTTAGATCCTTATGCCCTAATAAGCATTGAATATACCTGATATCCACGCCAGCTTCTAACAGATGCGTGGCGAAAGAATGGCGTAAGGTGTGCGGTGTAACTTTCCTTTTAATCCCCGATTTGGCAGCTACAGATTTAA
>DATDXK010000032.1:0-10854 GCA_035289345.1 Candidatus Nanoarchaeia archaeon | reverse complement strand
ATAAGGCTCTGTAGAAAGTGCAGTGGCCATCAATTTGCGAAGCATCTTCTGGTGCAAAATTACACCGGCTAGGGGGATGTCCCTTACGGGGATGGTCGGTTATCAGCCTTAAGAAGCTAATGCTGAGCCCGATGGCCACCGAACATAGCGAGACTTTCTACAGAGCCTTTGATAAAACAACAGGATTTATAATATTAAACGGATTTAACAAGATGAAAAAAGATGCTTAACAAGATGTCTAATAACCATTACTGGTGGCTGGCCGCCATATTCATTTTAATTCTAACCGCTCGCTTAATCCTAGCTTTTACCACCCCTAATTTTACTTATGAATCTTATTTCAACTTGAGGCAGGTTGAACATATTAAAGATACAGGCTTTCCGCAGTATGAAGATAGCTTATCTTATGGCGGAAGAACGTTAAGGTTTCTGCCCTTGTTCTATTACCTGATGGCTTTTTTGGCCCTATTTCTGCCCTTGGAATTGGTAGCTAAAATTGCCCCTAACCTGCTGTTGTCTTCCTTAACGGTCTTGGTTTATTTAATTTCTTATAAGATTACTAATAACCAGACTTCTTCCCTGCTGTCAGCATTCACCGCCGGGCTTCTGCCCATACTTTTCTTTACTGGCAGTTTTTCGATTGAAGCCTTGTTTCTCCCGCTGGTTTTCCTGGCGATTTATTCTTTTTTGCGATTAGAGCAGAAGAAGTTTCAGTATCTGTACATTGTTACTTTTTTAGGCTTATCCCTGACTACTCCGATAACCGTGATCCTGCTGGTTGGCTTCCTGATCTACCTGCTGCTGTCGTTTTTGGAAAGCAAGAAGCTGGCCCGGTCTGAGTTGGAACTGATATTTTTTTCGGTAATCTTTTTTGTCTGGGTTCAGTTTTTGTTCTTTAAAGATATCCTAATCAGTGAAGGGATCAGCTTTATCTGGCAGAATATCCCACGGCAGATCATCAGGGAATACTTTCCATCATTTTCAGTAATCGAAGCGATTGTACTGGTAAGCATTATCCCCTTCCTTTCTGGAATCTTTGTAGTTTACCGGTCCTTGTTCAAATCAAAGAATGAAACTGCTTTTTTCCTTATTAGCCTGGCCATTTCCACCAGCATCTTAGGCTGGCTGCGGCTGATTAGGTTTAACTTATCACTGGCTTTTTTCGCCATTATCCTAAGCATCCTTTTCTCCATTTTTTATGGTGACCTTTATGATTTCATCTCCAGGACCAAATGGTCTAGTCTAAGGAAGAATCTTGCCGCAGCCCTGGCTTTCTTGCTGTCCATTTCCACCATTTTCTCAACTGTAAATGTTGCTGTCAGCCAGGAAACTCCCAGTGAGGCTGATGTCGAGGCCTTCAAATGGCTGAGTGAACATTTGCCGGAGGAAGCCAGAGTGTTGGCCTTGCTGGACGAAGGCCATTTAATAACCTATTACGGCCGGAGAAAAAACCTTGCCGACGACCAATTCAGCCTGATTAAGGATGCTGAAGAGTTGTTTGTCAATCTTAACAGCTTATTTACTACCACTTTGCAGACCCATGCCGTTGATTTATTTGATAAGTATGGCCTAACCCACATCATGTTTACTGAACGGGCTAAGCAAAGGCTGGGAAAGAATAATTTCCAATACCTTACTGCCGAATGCTATGAAAGATTATATGAGGGGGGCGTAAAGATATACAAGATAAAGTGCACGCTTAAGGAAAATGTTTAGATCAGATCATTCCCGCCAGCAGCCTGAACTGGAGCAATTTATCGCGCACCTAATTAAATTTAAGAAAAGATACCTGCTTAGCCTGGCAATAATTATTTTGTTAATTCCGGCCACGGTTAACTTGCTTATGGGAAAACCGTTGCTGATGGGCCCAGAGGGCTATTATCATCTCCAGCAAGCTCGGGAATTAAGCTGGGGCAATCTCCACTATTTTCCGCTGCAAATTATTTCCTTGCTGCTTCCCCTGGATGCCCTGTTTATTGTTCCGCTGCTGTTGGCAGTAATTTCCATGGTCCTGTTATTAAAGATAATTAAGGGCACTTCCCTGCCTGAGGAATTAGTCTTCTTCTGTTTATTGTTCTTGATTTTATCTCCCGGTTTCATTTATAATTACAGCACTCTTTCAGCTAACTCTTATTTCTTGTTTTTATCGATTCTTGGCATCTATTTGTTTTCCCGGAAAAATAACGCAGTTAAGTTATTAGGCCTCATTCCTTTGGCGGCCGCTTCATGGTTCAATGCTTTTTTCACTTTGCTAATCGCCTTAATTTTCTCGTTTTATGCTTGTTTTTCTAAAAAAGACCGGCTGCCGGCTTTAAGCATCGTCATCCTGCTGCTGCTGTCCGCCTTGTTAAACGCCATTCTGCTGGGCCAGAGCATCTTGCCGCCAGAATTTCATGACCAAAACTTAATTACCAGCCTAATCTCAGCTTTCGGAGCCGTTGGTGGAATAAGCCTGTTCTTTCTGCTGCTGGCCTTAATCGGGCTGGCCATTACTTGGAAAAAGAAGTTCTTCTCGATCTTCTACCTCTTCTTTATAGTTGTCCTGGGAGGATATCTTTTTAGCCAGGAGCTGGTGTTCTTCCTTTCAATAATGATTACTTTTTTTGCCGCTGTAGCCTTCCTGTTCCTGATCCGCCAGCCTTGGCAGCTGCCATTAATCAAGAAATTCACCCTGTTTATCATTATCCTGGGCATATTATTTTCTACCTTAAGTTATCTTAACCGGGTAAATTTGAACGATCCTTCAGCAGCGCAGGTTGAGACGCTGCAATGGATTCGTGAGAATACCTCTGCTGATGCTATTATCCTGTCTTCCACTCAACATGTTGATTATATCCATTATTTTGCCGAACGCCGCGCCGTTCAGGATTTGTACAAAGACAAAAATTATGTTGCCGGACAATACAGGGCGTTAGTAGGGGCGCTGCAGGTAGACGAGCTGCAGCAGTTGCTGGATACGCACGGCATCACTATCTTATACTTAACTCCCGATTTAAAACAATTGCTGCCCGCAGGCCAGGGCTCATTGTCTTTGCTAAACACCGAAAATTTTAAATTAGTTCATTCCAACCAAGAGCTGGAAGTCTGGTTTTACCAAAAAAGGGCGGTTAGTGAGCAAGCCAGTCGGCCAGATAAGTAATTAGATAAGTAATTGGAAGGCCAAGCCAGGGCGGATTAGAGGATGAATATAACATTTACCGAGGCAGTACTGTTTAGCGCTTACTTTATCTTATTGTTCTTGGCTATTTTTTGGATGCTGGTTTTTTTGTCTTCTAATCAGCACCAAGCCAAAAAGAAAAAAATGGCCAGCTATCCTTTTTTTACGGCCATTGTCCCGGCGCTGAATGAGCAATCAACCATCCAGTCAACGTTGCAGTCCTTGCTGGAGTTGGATTACCCGATTGACAGGATGGAGATTATAGTCTCCATCAATGGCTCTTCTGATAATACCAGCAGCGTAGTTGAACAATTCATTCAGCGGCATCCGCAAAGAAATATTTTCTTGATCAATCATCCGCGTGCTAATAAGGGCGCAGCCCTGAACCGGGCCTTGAAACAAGCGCGTGGTGAATTTTTTGCTTGCTTGGACGCTGATTCATTTATTCATCCTGACGCTCTTCGAGAGATGCTTCCTTACTTTGCTGCTGATCCAGATGTGGCTGCTGTTTGCCCGTTAATGAAAGTAAAAAGCCCCCAGACAGTATTGCAAAAAATCCAATGGTACGAGTATATCATCAATATGTTCTATAAATTTCTTAACTCCCAGCTGGATGCTGTCCATGTCACTCCTGGCCCGTTTAGCGTCTATAAAACAGCAGTAATCAAAAAAATTGGCTGGTATGATGAGCAGACGATTACCGAAGACTTGGAAATTGCTATCCGGTTGCAGAAATATCATTATCGAATCATCCAAACTTTTGACGCCCTGGTTGAAACTACTGCTCCAGACACTTGGAAGGCTTTGTTCAGGCAGAGAGTCCGCTGGTATAAAGGCAGCGTGGACAATTCGCTGCGCTATCGGGAATTGATCTTCAACCAGAGATATGGCGATTTTGGCATGATCAGGATGCCTACGATCATTCTTTCTGGCGTCCTTGCAATTATCATCCTCTTTACTTTTTTGAAAGAGCTGCTGCTTAACTTGTTCCACTGGCTAGCTTCACTGCAGGCCATTAATTTTGATTATCTGGCTGTGCTTAAAAGTTATACCTTCCAAATCAACATCTTATCGCTGCCTTTTTTTAAGATTACCATTGTCCTGACTTTGGTTTCATTGAGCTTTTTAGCGATGGTCTGCTCCTATAAGCTGGTTAAGGAAGATATCAGAAATCATGGCCGAACTCTAGTTTCGCTGGTAACCTACCTGTCCATTTATTCAGTTTTTATGACTATTGTCTGGGTCTATATCGCAGCCTTATTCTTAGCCAGAAAAAGGAATAGGTGGTCATAACTTTTAAAAAGCAACCTTTCTGGCTGCAGTGAAATGGAAAGGACTATTAGTACCGGAAGATACCTGCTGGCCTTTTTATTAACCTTGTTAATTTTCTCCGGAGGAATAATCATCGGGATCTTTTTTGAAACAGCTCGATTGAATGATTCCCGGCAAATCAATCTGGAAGAGAAAGTTAACTTGAAAAGCTTGCAATTGCAGCAGGAGTATGTTAATTCTGGAGTAGCCGAGTGCCGAGGCTTAAACCAAATTTTAGAGCGCAACATTGCTGAATTGAGTAGGCAGGTGAACACTATCCAGGATTATGAAAAAAGGGCTTTGCTTAATGATCAAAAATTCAATCTGCAGCTGCGCGATTATTTCTTGACCGAAATACAATTCCTGCTGCTGTCGGGCGAGATAGACCAAGAATGCGCCAGAGAACATGTAAAAGTGTTATTTTTTTACGATGAGGATAAGCAAGATACGCAGGGGACAATCTTGGATTATCTTAAAACTATCTTTGGGCCGCGGGTGCTAATTTTTTCTTTCGATTCTGGGTTTACTGACGAGCCGATGATTAAGCTGCTGTTGGCTTCCTATAACATAAACAGATTTCCTGCGGTAGTCGTGGAAAATACCGTGTTTCAAGGTTCTACTTCGGCTAAAACTCTCCTGGCTGAAATCTGCAAAAACATGCCGGGAGATTTGCCGGGGGAATGCCTCACTGGCAAGACAATTAGTTAAGACAATTGATTAGTTAATTAATTTTAACTTTCTTTTTAATAAAATCGCCTAAAGTAAGCCCTTCTCCCATTTTTGCCCCATGAGCAGTTTTGGCCAGGCTAAGTTCAGGTTCGGTTTCTAACAGAGTTAAGCCTAATTTCCGCTCCAATTTTTTAGCCAGCTCCAGGCTGGGCTTCATCAATCCAGACTGCCATTTGGAAACGATACTTTCCCGCTCATTAAGGTAAGTTGAAAACTCAGCCATATTCAAGCCCATTTTCTCTCTCTTGCTTCTGATGGTCTCAGAAAAGTTATCTCCTAGCTTTAGTTCAGGCTTAGTGAAAATAAGCAGTGGCTTTCGTATTGGGTTTTTAGCAATAGGAATTTTTTCTTTACCGTATCTTGAGCATTGCTGGCATACTGACAGTGGCGCATCTTCTATTAAAACTGTACTTAAAAAATCATCCTTTCCACATAATTCACATCCGGCCATCTGTCACATAACAGCTTAACTAATATTAATAATTTTGGAATTATTCGGCTTAGTAGAAAGTGCAGTGGCCATCAATTTGCGAAGCACTATTATCGCAAAGAGTTTAAGAGCGTAATCGCCTAATGTTCGCTGTTGAAGCCTTTTCTATCCTTGAGAAGATCTATCCAAATAAATGTGTCAATGTAATACCTTTCTGCCATTTTTGTTGTTGTTGATAGGCTTATCCACTTAAATATTTTTTGAGCAACAAATCCTTTTGGAGGAGGTCAATTTACACACTTTGATTACAATAATGTTTATAAATGACCCTGTTCCAAGACTTCGATGGTGGTTTTACGTGCCTGAAGAAGCTAAGGATGTTCACAAGGATGATGATCTCATTGATTTTAGGAAAGTTAACACTAAACTTAAAGAGCGTCTGGGCCAGCTGTTTAAGAAACCAGCTTCTGGGCCTGAACAGCTGAAGCCGGAACAACATTACCAGGAACAACGGCAACCAGGACTGTTGAAACAGGAACAGCCAGCCATCTATAGTCCTTCTAATCCCTCTAATTCACCTAATTCAGGGCCAGCTATTTTTAATAAGGAAGGAGAGCTTAAAACTAATCATTCTTCGCCCTCAGTACATTCTTCTCCAAAGCCTGATGATCATATCTCTTTAGACTTTAAGGAGCTTAAGAAAGAATTTAAAAAACACGCCCGCTGGCTGATCCCGGTTTTGTGCATCATTATTGCGATGAGCTTCTCAATTTATTTCAGAACCATGCCCCAGCGGTTGCCTATCGTCGAAAATTGGGCTGAGAATGCCATCCAGGATTTTTATAGCAAACAAATCGAGCAGAAATTTTCGCAGGAATACCCTCATTTGCCGCAGCAAAATCTGGATATTCTGGTAAATCAGGAATGGCAGAAGTTCAAAAAGGAAAATGAGCAGCTGCTGACTTCCCAATCCAGCCAGTTAGAGGAACAGTACAGAAGCATCTTTAAAGATGAGGAAGGCACCACTTACCTGCTGGGGATTGACCCTTATTATTATTACCGGCAGACGGAATACGTGCTGAATAATGGGTTCCCGGGCACCAGCGTTAAGGATGGCTTGCTGTGGGATGATTACCGCCTGGCTCCACTAGGAAGGGAAGCGGAATGGAATTTTCATCACTGGTTTGGGGCTTTATGGCATCGCTTCTTGAATTTATTTGGCGATTTTTCATTGAAGTTCACTTTTTTTTATGTTGGTACTATTTTTTCCGCTTTGACAGTGATTCCAGGATTTTTCATTGGCCGGCGCATCACCAATAATAATGCCGGCGGTTTTTTTGTGGCCATGCTTCTAGCAGTTTCTTCATTTTTTGTATCACGCACCACGGGAGAAAGTTCAGACACGGATGTTTATGCCGTTTTCTTTCCCGTTCTTATTGCCTGGCTCTTTCTGGAAGCCCTGGATGCATCTGCTAAAAAAAAGAAGTTGATCTGGGCTAGCTTAGCTGGATTGATGACCGGCCTATTTGCTTTTGCCTGGACGGGCTGGTGGTATATCGCTACCTTCATCGTGGCAACTTTGCTGTTAAACCTGTTCTATAAATTAGTATTGATATGTTGGGAGCATAAAACATTAAAAAAATTATCTTCGCTGTTGTTATCGGTAGCAAAATCTTCGGAACTGGTATCTCAATTGCAGGTTCTGGGGGTGTACATTCTTTCCGGCAGCCTGTCTGTAAGCTGGTTTACTTCCTTTAACCAATTCCTTCGCGTTATTTCTGGGCCGTTCAGCTTTTTACAGCTTAAAGCTGTAGCTGTTTATTCCTACTGGCCCAATATCAGGACTACCGTGGCTGAGCTAAACGTTACTTCCTTTAGCCATGTCCTGGAGCAGCTGGGGGGAAAATGGTTTTTGATTATGGGTATTATGGTGATACTGATCTTGTTGTTTCGTAAAGATAAAAACGGCCAGCGCCAGTTTAAGCAAGAGCTGTATCTTCCCCTTTTTTTAGCAATTTGGCTGATTTCATCGTTATTTGCTACCACTAAAGGAGTTAGGTTCATTCTTCAAGCAACACCAATTTTTGCGATAGCTGTAGGCTCATTCTGGGGGTTGCTGTTCTGGTATGTTTCAGGATGGGTGCCTCGAGAGCTTAAATTAAATAAAATGGCAACAAGGATTATAGTTTTTGCATTGTTATGCCTGCTGCTGATTCAGCCGATTAAGGCCGGCTATGTTCAAGCCTTTAATTCGGTTTCTAGCATGAATGACGGCTGGTATAGCGCTTTAAGCAAGATTAAAAACGAGGCGCCTAAAAATATAGTGATAACTTCCTGGTGGGATTTTGGCCATTGGTTTAAAGCAGTAGCTGATCGCCCGGTTACCTTTGACGGTGGCACTCAAACGCCCTGGGGAGCTTACTGGGTGGGAAGGTCCCTGCTGACTTCAGATGAAAAATTGTCGGTAGGGATTATTAGGATGCTTAATTGCGGGCAGAATAATGCTTTCAAGGAATTAGACAGTATTCTGCAAGATACACCTCAGAGCATTGATATTCTTAACCTGGTTGTTACTGAAGGCCGAGATTCAGCAGCTGGCATCTTAAGAACTGCCGGCTTGACTTCGCAACAGGCAGAAATGGTTTTAAAAAATACTCATTGCCAAAATCCATTAGAGGATTATTATATTACTTCAGCGGACATGGTAGGCAAAGCAGGAGTGTGGGGCCATTTCGGCAGCTGGAATTTTAATCGTGCAGTCCAGCATAAGGAAACTCGCAATCTTCCTCGTGAGCAGGCAGTACAGTACTTGGCTACCAATTTTAACTTTTCCCTGGAAGAAGCAGGAAAGGTTCAAGCCGAAATTATTTCAAATGATGCCGACCGCTGGATTGCTCCCTGGCCGGGATTCTTAACTGGGATTGCTGGCTGTAATAAGGCTGACGAAGAGACGATTCATTGCAGCACTTCCTTTCAAAATCGCCAGATTACAGTAGTTATTGGCCTAAATTCCTTGAGCGCAAAGTTGGGAAACACAAATGTGACCCCTAATTCTCTGATTTATGTGACACCAGACGATGTTATAGAGCAAACCTTTGAAGGAGAAAGAATCGGCTTCTCGGTAGTGCTGATTCCCGACGGGAATAACGGCTATAATTTCCTGCTGGCTGATCCGCTGCAAGCTCCAGGAATGTTTACCAGATTATTCTTTTTGGAAGGCCACGGCCTGAACTGTTTCAGCAAGTTTGATGATCGCCGCCAATTTGACAATCAAAGAATTATCACTTGGAAAGTGGATTATGATTGCCAGCAGAAAAATAAGGCTTTTTTTAATTAAGTTGTTAATGCTTTAAAATAGTTATCTATTATAGTATAGCAAATGCGACAAATATTCGAATATTATGCAAACAATTTCGCTGGGTGTAAAACCCCGCCCTTTAGGGCGAAATTTTTGCATGCTAAAAATGCGTAGTTGAGAAACCGCCTCTTTTGAAACCTCGTCATTTATGGCGAGGTGAGGCGGTTTCACGCATTTTTATCATTTTACACATTTGCTTACATGAAATGAGAAAACAATCTCATTTCAGTACCGAAAACAAATCGTCGTTTGTTTTCGTGTATTAGTAATTATGAATAAATGTTCGAAAATATTTCACAATTACTATAATTAAGCTAACAAATCAGCCTTTCCTCCTAAACTTCTTTTCCAATTCCTCAGCGGTAACTTTAATCATCGTTGGCCGTCCGTGAGGGCAGGTGAACGGCAATTTCTTGGCTGACAATTCTTTTAGTATCTGGCTCATCTCTGCAATCGTCAATTCTTCACCAGCCATTACTGCCGAGCGGCAGGCCATCCTGGTAATAATTTCTTCCTTAACCGCAGTTAGTTTTTGTTTTCCCCATTTTTCCACAATCTCTTGGACCATTTCTTTAGCCGGCAGCTTATCAAACACGGCTGGAACTGTTTTGACGATGAAAGAAGCTCTTCCAAATTCTGACACTTCAAACCCCAGCTGGTTAAGCTCTGCTAAGTTCTCTTTAACAATTTCCACTTCAGAGATGGGGACGTCCAGAACTGCTGGCTGCAATAAATTTTGGACCGATACTTTTTCGCTGAGATACTGTTCCATAAATTGTTCGTATAATGCCCGTTCATGGGCGGCATGCTGGTCAATGAAGAACATTCCTCCGGCAGTTTCAGCAGCAAAAAAAGTTTTATGAATCTGCCCCAGCAATCTTAATGGCGGCAAGGCCGTGTGGCTCTTAAATTCTTCAAGGTAATTTGCCAAAGGGACGAAGGTTGGCTCTGAAGACAGATCATTGCTTTGTTCATCAACACCGTTGCGGCTGGCGGCAGAATAATTTATGGAATTGGCGCTGGAGGCAGTTGTTTTAAGAACAGCCTGCTGGCTGTGGTCAAAAGAATACTTGGGCGGCAGGCTGATTCTTTTTAGCGGCGGCAACTGTAATTCCTGCGTTTCCAAACCAACTTCAGGCAATAAGTTATGCCTGGCTAGCGCTTCCCGGACTGATTTAGTTACTGCGTCGCAAACCAGTTCCTTCTGTTCAATTTTGATCTCTGATTTGTTGGGATGAACATTTACATCAATGGTAGCCGGATTTAATTCCAAACGAAGGACAAAGATGGGATGTTTGTTAACAAACAGGATGGAATGATAAGCTTGATAGACAGCAGCGGTGAGATCCTCATTTTTAACCCATCTTCCATTTACCAGGATAGTCTGCCAGAGCTTGTCATTTCGCGCAAAATAAGGCTTTACCAACATTCCCTTAAGTTCAAGGCCTGGGCCATGATGCTGCACTTCAATCATTTCTTTGGCAATGTCAATTCCGTACAGAGAGGCGATATTGCTCCGTAAATCGCTAGTTGCCGGGGAGTTAATCATTTCCTTAGCGTTATGGATCAGCTTAAAGCCAACTGTTTGATGAAGCAAGGCATAATTAACTATCACGGCAGTTATATGCTGTAATTCTACTGCGTTGGACTTAAGGAACTTTTTTCTGGCTGGCGTATTAAAAAACAAGTCCTCGACTTCAACAGTTGTTCCTTGTTTAGAAGCCGCAATGCTTGAGGCGGCAATAATTCCACCGTTAATAATCAGCTTATAGCCTTCAATCTTTTCAGCCAGCTTAGTGGTTATAGTTAGCCTAGAAACCGCCGCAATGCTGGCTAAAGCTTCTCCCCGGAAACCCAAGGTTCTAATTG
>DATDXK010000031.1:0-27413 GCA_035289345.1 Candidatus Nanoarchaeia archaeon | reverse complement strand
TGAAAAACAAGATTATGAATATATACGACGAGGAAAGGTAAATATTTTCATGGGCGTAGAGCCAAAAGGCGGAAAAAGATATACGGAAGTAACTGACCAAAGAACAAAGAAAGATTTTGCTCTGTATATGAAATATTTGCTGGAAGTAAAGTACCATTATGTTAAAATTCTTCGTATTGTCGTCGATAATTTGAATACACACAATGAAAGTTCCTTCTATGAAAATTTCGAGAAGAAAGAAGCAAAAAGAATCTTAAAGAAGATAGAATTTCATTATACCCCTACTCATGCAAGCTGGCTGAATGTTGCAGAGATTGAGATTGAAATTATGGATAGGGAATGTACTCGCAGAAGAATCAAAGATAAAGAAATGCTGACCAGAGTGGTAAAAGCATGGGAAAAAAGAAGAAATAGGCAACGAAAGAAAATTGATTGGACTTTCACAAAAAAGAAAGCAGATAAGAAATTAGGAAAATATTATACGGAATAATTAAGTGGTCACTGCACTAGTATATCCCCACTTTTGAAAAACTCTGCGGAGTTTTTAAGCGCATTCACCAGTGGGTCTTACGCTATGCTTCAGCCCCACCGTACTCTGCGCGGCGTATAGAAATAACGGGCGGGCGTCTTAAAATCCGTTTGCTTTTTCAAACGCTTCATTTGTTACTAATTCAGACAAAGAAGCGTAAGCAGTTTTAAAATCATCTCCTAATGCAGAAACAACACGTTTATCTTCAAAAGTTCTTGCCTCAACTTTTACTTTTCCGTCTTTCCTTTCTGCCCAAAGTTTATGACCTTGTAGAACCCATAAATCAAGTCTGTCTTCTGCTTGAGTTGTTCCTGTAAGATAATGTGGCTTTAATTTATCATATACTTCACTATATTCTCTTCCACCAGCAAGATAATCATCTGAAGCATCGTGCAATGCAGGCATTAGATTTGGATCTTCTCCATAACCTCTTAGAGGTCCGTCACGAGAATCTTCAATTCTGACAACTCTAAGTCCACCACCACTTCTAAATGCCCTTAATATTTTTCTATCTTGTAAAGCTTGATCAATTCCGTTAAGCGATTGTTTTGTCATATTTAATTCACTATTCATTTGGTAGTAGGTTAAGCTTTATAAAGCTTTCGGTCAATTTACTATTCATAAAAGACAACATAAACAACGCCCGCCCTTAAAAAAGCTCGCCAACAAAAACTCCTCCGAAACCTTCGGTTTCTCGGTCGCTCCAAGTATTCGCAAGAATATAACAGCGCATACGTTTAGAGATTAAAATAAGTAGTGGAGTTTTCTGCTCTTTTTGTTTAATGCCAACTACTTATCTTCTCTAGCTCATTCACGCTGCCAAGAGGGTGAATTATAGGGATCGCATGACCCTTTAATGTCCCAGGAAGGAATGTTAGCATGCATCCATAATCTCTCTGACAAAACTTCTTGGTCAATCGGGCAAATTATGCCAGAAAAATCTTCCCCACATAAATTAACTGCCGTTTTAGGCACCCAGACTTCATAGCCTTCCTGCCTACCAAACCTTTTCACCACATATCTTTCAAATAGCCGCTCCAAGGGAACCAAAGCTCGGATTTTAATTTCTTCAGAAGCTACTCCGATAATTCCCATGGGAACACGGATATAAGATTCAGTCATTTGCTCCAGAGTGACACAGTAGCGGTTAACATTGTTCAGGTCTCCCATGAACTGGCGGCGCTGCTTCTGCGCATCTCTACGCGCATAATCCAAGGATCTAGCCGTTTGCAGCAGCAGAACGATCTCTGGAATTAAAGCTGACTTATTCAAAGAGGATCTGTTCGCTTCAAAATCATCCTCTCCATATTCAGAAAACGCCGCACTGCTTTCCTGTCGCGCTGGCAACGGCCGGCTATCCTGCTCTAAGCCTAAGGTCAAATAAGAATTGTTGCTGCCCTGCACTTGGTAGACCAATGCTCCTGCCAGAACATTAACTTCATTGCGCACCTGCACCGGCTGCCCTAAATATGCTTTTCCTTCCAGATCAGTAGGCTCAATCTCCACCTCTAAAATATCCTGTTTGCCCACGCAAGAAAAAACTGCCAGTGCGGCAGCCGTTATTGCAACTAATCCTTTAGATGCTCTGTTGTTCATCTATCCCACCTCAGCTATAAAGACCATGGCGTCACTTTTATATACTTTTAGAAATTAGGATAGGTAGTATCGGAAAGATAGTCCAGATGGAAAGAGTAGGGAAGAAGCAGATTATCTCAGAAAGATAGAGTGAGGAAAAATTAGCATGAAGATTGGTTCAAATCATCGAGGCGTCATTAACTTATCAGTTAACATGATTGTCATGATCATCATCTCGCTAGTTATTCTGGCTGGAGGAATCGTGCTGCTAAACAATCTAGTTCGTGGAGCTGAAGATCTTAAAGAACAATTAGACCAAAGAACCGAGGACCAGTTGAATGAATTGCTAGTCAGCCAAGGCCAGCAGGTGGCTTTGCCGTTTAATACCGCTGCCGTGCTGCGGGGAGAAAGGCACCTCTTTGGCATCGGCATCCTTAATACTGGCGAAGTTGGAAACAGTTTTCAGCTCTCTGTAAAATTTGATAAGTTAATCAGCCCTGAAGGACAGGAAGCTGCACTGCAGCTTAACCCGGCAGAATGGGCGCGCTATGAGAGACAGCCACTGAGAATTTCAGAAGGCGAAAATGTTAAAGAGTCAATCCTCGTTCTAGTTCCCCGTGATGCTCCTTCTGGACAATATTTTTTTAAGGCCCAGGTAATCCTGCCCACAGGAGAAGCTTATGGCAACGCGCAACGGTTTTATGTGAATGTTAAGTGAAGAGAGATATATTTAACACATTTGCTATAGTAAAAAACATAAATGATAAAAATGCGTGAAACCGCCTCACCTCGCCATAAATGACGAAGTTTCAAAAGAGGCGGTTTCTCAACTACGCATTTTTAGCATGCAAAAATTTCGCCCTAAAGGGCGGGGTTTTACACCCAGCGAAATTTTTGCATAAAAAAATGTTCTTAGAAGCGATACTTAATAACCTAGGATCAGATGAAGCAAGACAGATGGCAATTTCTAAACTAGTCGGGAAAGTTGATTTACCCCCGCATCAAATTGAACGAGCGATTCAAAATTATGAAGCCGCAGGCTGGTTTAATGCTGCTGCAGACCTCGCTCTTAAGATCGGACAGAATGAACGAGCTGAACAGTTAAGAACCATTAGTTATTTAATTGACCATTTACCTACTCTCTAACTAACCACTACCCCTACTTTCCCGGGCAGGGCAATTTTCGCTTTAGGATGAGCTGATAGGTCAGCCGCAACAATTTCAATCCGGCAGTTAAATTCGTTCTTAAAGAAATCTTTAGACTCCTGTAAGTACTGCAATTCTTTCTCC
This sequence comes from Candidatus Nanoarchaeia archaeon, assembly GCA_035289345.1. GTDB lineage: Archaea > Nanobdellota > Nanobdellia > Woesearchaeales > GW2011-AR9 > JAGVYX01. Next base: position 24,019 of record DATDXK010000031.1, on the reverse strand, counting down.
TGGTTAACCAAACTAGCGATCCTTGTTTGCAATAATCTAGGCAAAATCTTGACAATTTCCTGCCCCCTTGGTTTGAACGCTGAATCTCTTAACAGCGCAGTTAATATTTCCTTTGGGCTAATTTTCTTGCGGATCATTTTAGTTACGGCTTCAACCAGCTGAAACTTCCATTGCGGCGACACAATCAAAGTTATCTTAGAAATCTGATCTATCTTAGCTAGTTTTATAACTGCTTCAATGTCTTCAAGAGTTGTTTTAATCACGGCTTCGCCTAAATCCAATTGCTCATTAATCAATCTTTTGTCGGCCTTAGGCCAGGCTGCTTGAGAAATAAGACCGTTCTGGCCAATTTTTTCCCAGATCTCCTCGCAGATGAACGGGGTAATAGGTGCCAGTATTAATAACTGCGTTACAATAAATTTGTTCATTAGCCTCTGATTAAAATTATTTTTAGTTCTTCTTAAATACCATTTTAAAGCGTTATTAAATTCGAAGTAGGAGGTTTGCAAAGAACTTCTAAACAAGGTTTTTTCCATGGCTGCTGTGGTTTTGACAATGATCTCATTTATTTTTGATTCCAGCCAGCGGTCAATCTGCAGTACATTTTTTCTTCCCTTTCCATAATTTTGAATACAAGAATCATGAAATTGCTCCAGCTTGCTTCTTAGAGCCGTGGCAAGGGAACTGTCCCAGTTAGGATCGTCTAATTCTTCTCCTCCGTTGAGGATGGTGAATCTGGCGCAGTCTGCGCCAAAGCGGGCAGGCATTTCCCTTAACACAACAATGTTGCCTTTGCTTTTGCTCATTTTTTCGCCATCAACAGAAACCCAGCCGTTCACTCCTATGCCTCGTGGCCAATGTTTTCTGGGGAAAATGGCGGTATGGTTAAATAAGAAAAAAGCCAGATGGTTCTGAATCAAGTCTTTCCCAGAATTTCTGAAATCCACTGGATACCAATAATTGAATTCATCACGCATTTTCTTGGCTAGCGATAATTCAATTTTAGGTTTCGTCTTTTTGCCTAGAAAGACGTAATCAAACAGCTCATCGTCCACTTTTTTAAGGTCAATATTTTTTACTAAGTGGGCAATGGTGTAGTAGGCCATATAAATAGTGCTGTCGCTTAAGCTTTCAATAAGCCATTTTTCATCCCAAGGTAACCTTGTACCCAGGCCGGATTCACGGGTGCAAGCCCAATTGTTCAGCCAGCCAATGACATATTCAAATTGCACTCTGGATTTTTCCGGATACAGCGTCAGCTGCTGCAAAGCCTGACGGACTTGTCTTTTCCAGTTCTCATCGCCATAAGCCAGAAACCACTGATCGTCAACTATCTTAACGATGCATTCATTCAAGTAGCGGGATACAACTTTACCGGTCAATTCATAATATGGCCAAGCCCAGCCTTGCTTAATCAGCTCTTTCTGGATTAGATCTTTGCCTTTTTCAACGGGAACGTCTTCCAAGTTCTTTGAAAACTTATTTTTGTAAAGATGATTAAATTTGGCAGAATAATGGCTTAGTTTGTACAGCTCTTTCTTAATCAACTCTAATTTTTCCTTTTCATGCTGTGATTTGACATTATATTTATGCAAAAAGTCTTGAGCAGGAAGATCACTATAACCTGCAGTTTTCAGCACGGCGATCGGCTGGATGGACCGGACTTGTTCCAGGCTGAGATGGTATTGCTGTAACATTTTTTCATCTTTCTGCAAGTCTTGCAGGGCAATTAAATCGTCGGCAGAATCAGATGGAACCGAATGCACCAGGCCTGTGCCAAATTCAGGGTTAAGGAAAGTGGCGGGAAGAATCAACACTTTCCGGCCGCCAAATTCTTCAGTTTCCAGCCCAATCAAATCAGTTCCCGGAACTTTACGCTTGATTTTAAGGTCATGCCCTTGCTGTTCCAGCCTTTTGGCAGCAGTTTCACTGAGAATCCAAACCTGTTTGTTGATGCTGATCTCAACATAGGTTATCTTTGGATGCACATAAAGATTAGTTATCCCTAGGATGGTGTCTGGCCTTAAGGTGGCGCTGACTACGTATCTTCCATCTTCTAATCGGTGCTTGATTAGTAAAAATTCCTGTGGCGTTTCCCCTTCCCCCTCCGACCGGTCATGATCACCGATAACACAGTTCTCTACTGGATCCCAGACCACTGGAAATTGGCCTTTAATGACATATTTACTTTCCTTTAATTGATTAAACTGCCATCGGATGAATTTGTCATAGTGCGGATTTAAGCTAGTGGTAATAAATTCCCTTCTCCAATCCACGCTTAGGCCCAGGGCCTGGAAATCTTCTATCGCTTTAGGCCGAAAATATTCAATCCAGTATTCTGGCTGCTCAAACCTGTTGATCTCATTATCAGTTATGCCGATGTCTTTAAGCAGCTTTAATTGTTTAGGCTCTTTTTCTTTGACTCGCTTGGCGGCGCTGGTGATCGGTGTGCCAGTAGCATGCCAGCCTTGCGGAAATAATACATTAAAGCCCTGCATCCGCTTATAGCGGGCAAAAGCTTCCGTGCGCATGTAGGTATACAGATGCCCAATATGCAGGACAGAATTCACGTAAGGGTAAGGCGCATTGACAAAAAATTTTTTCCGGTTATCTGGATTAGCTTCAAAGACTTTCTCTTTCAGCCAGCGGCCAGCCCATTTTTCCTGAATTTTTTCCCAGTCTAAAGCCATGAAGAGGTTAAGAGGTAGTTTTTTATAAAGGTTGCTAACGGTTTTGCTGAAAGAGGTATACTAAAAATGCTAAATAATCAAACTTTTTTTAGCCATTTTTATACATAGCTAGCGACCATGGTTAGTTCGATAATTTATCACACTAGCTATATACTCAAAATGCTAAATAATCAAACTTTTTTAGCCATTTTTATACATAGCTAGCGACCATGGTTAGTTCGATAATTTATCACACTAGCTATATACTAAAAATGCTAAATAATCAAACTTTTTTAGCCATTTTTATACATAGCTAGCGACCATGGTTAGTTCGATAATTTATCACACTAGCTATACATCAGTATTAGTCTCGAAATATTCTGATCAATCTTTTTTCTATTTTCCTCGTTTTCTTCTCTTTCAAAATTCCAGCTTTATACTAAATAATCGACCTATCAGCCGTAAAAATCCTATTCGGTCTAATCATGCTTGCTAGTTGGAGACTACCATCCTTAAAAATAATTGTTGTTCAAGTTGAGGGAATAATTATCAAATCGTGCTTCACTCGTAATCTGACAACAAATAATATCATCGTCTTGCAGAGTAGCCACGACCACAGCTGGCTGTCAATTGTTATAAATTATATTCTCCAGAAGCAATATCTTTTTAGCTTAAGGAATTAAGTTAATTTTTTTAATGTATAAAACTCGGCTGGATGAACTAATTGAGGGAGCATATCATGCGCTCAAAACTGGTGGAAAGACGATCGTAAGGATAATCCCTAACGGTCAATCTACTGAAAAAGTTGTTGAAGGATTGCATCTGGCAGGACTGCCACTATACATTGCTGCAGACAATGATTCTGTACGAAATGCTACTGGACAAACAACCAGGCAGGCGCAGCCAGTAGAGTATGAAATTAACCTGAAAGAGATTGAGCTTGACCAATTTGCTGACACTTCGGAAGAATACGGGCGGCTGAAACGCCTGTATAAGCAAGGTATAAGCCGGTATAAGTAAAGATAATATCCAACAGTTTTTCTTTTTTAACCTGCTTTTGTTCACCGTTCCTGAAACAGCTCAGAATTGCCGTAATCTTTAAAAAGAACTACCGGCTCATCCCTTTGTTTGGTCCCGTGGCTTAGCCTGGTAGAGCGCACGACTGATATCTCGGCAAGGAGATGCCAGAACTTGGTTTTGAGCATCAGAATAAGTCAGCTATCGTGTGGAAAAATCCCGATAAAGGTCCCCAGTTCAAATCTGGGCGGGACCAGTTTTATATTTCAGTTAAATTATTTAGAGTGATTCAGATAAAGCAGTGATCGAGGTTTTGGTGGTGTCTGTTTAACTATAGTAAATGACAATAGTTTTCATACAATTTGTTGTCATTTACTAATAAGCCAATAACATATTTGTCTAATTATTTCCGTCATTGGCTATAATACTACTTAAATACGATTACTATGCAGCTTTCTTAATACAACTACTATACTACATTCTTTCAAGCCAATAAATCTTTATATACCCAGTTCGGTCCAAACTGCGCGATGAAGGTGGCCTAAAAAGCTAAAGGCGGCATAAAGATGAAGAAACCAATAATATTCCTGTTATTGTTAGCGCTGGTAACCGTAACCAGCTGCATTAATTATAAAGCTGATAATAACGCGGCCAGCAGTTCTGTCGAAGAGGATCTGCTTAAGGAGATTGCCGCCATTGAACAGGAGCTGGAGCAGACCGAACCGCTTCCGCCGCAAGAAACCGTGGAAGAAGTAATCATTCCTGCATTAGGCCAGGCTGCCAACTCAGAAGCAACTTCTGCTGGTTCTTCCACCGAGCAAGTAATCACTGTTAAAGAAAATCAAAGAATAACCCTGCAGCCAAAAGTCATTGACCCGGATCTGGCTGAAGTAACCATAACTTATTCTACACCGATGAATGCCCAGGGTGAATGGCAGACCAATTATGGCGATGCTGGCGAATATATTGTGGCGGTAACGGCTACTGATAAAATTACCACGGCGATTAAAACACTGAAAATAATCGTGGAGAAGGATAATGTCGCGCCAACAATTGAAAATATTAAGGATATCACTGTCAATGAAGGAGAGCTAGTCCAGTTCACTCCCGAGGTGAAGGATCTTAACGGAGATAAGGTAACGGTTACCACTTCAGAACCATTGCAGGAAAACATCTTTAAAACTGATTTTAACAGCGCTGGCGTATATCCAGTCAGCATCACCGCCAGCGACGGGGAATTGTCCACGACAAAATCGTTTACTTTAACTGTAACCAATGTCAATCAGAAACCGCTCATCAGGAATGAAGAACGGTTATTGGTTAAGGAAGGTGAAACTTTGCAGCTAGTGCCGCTGGTGGAAGATCCTGATGGTGATAAGGTCACTACTTCGATTAGCGAGCCGCTAGGCCAGGATGGCTTTTGGCAGCTGAGTTACACTGATCATGGAGAATACTTGGTAACCATTACAGCCACCGATGGGGTAGACACCGTTTCAAAGAAGATAACTATAATTGTAGAAGATGTAAACGCACCGGTAGAATTTATTGACATAATAGTAGACGTGAATTAATTTTTTTAGGTGAGGCGGTGGTAAGATTAAACAAAGAAGTAGTTGCAGTCTTAATCCTAGTTTCGACAATATTAGTCATAATTATTCCTTCAACTATGGCTCTGCAGAAGGCCTTTACGGTTCAGGAAACTGATCTGGTCAATGTTCGGCCGGAAGCCTTCGATCCGGATGAGGAAAAAATAACTTACAGCTATGGCAACCCGCTAAATTCTAGCGGGCAATGGCAGACCACTTATGATGATGCCGGAGAATACGGCATCGAAATTACAGCTGCTGACGGAGCAACGGCCGCTTCTGAAAGGATTATTCTGACTGTATTGGATAAAAATCGGCTGCCGCAAGTGCCATCAATCTCCTTGAAAGTAAGCGAAGGGGAGAAAATTGCTTTGAATCTTCCGGAGAGAGACCTGGACGGGCAGCGCTTAAGTTATGCTTTTGACAAGCCGTTTAACCAGCAGGGAGAGTGGGCTACAACTTATAATGATGCCGGCGAATATTCCCTGTTTATGTCAGTTACTGACGGGGAAGCGGAATCTGAATTTATGGTCAACATTTCGATTACTGAGGTAAACCGGCCGTTGTTTATCAGCGTGCCGGAAGAGCTGGCAGTCCAGGAAGGCGAAGAACTGCTGTGGGAAATAGATGTTATTGATCCAGATGGAGATGCTATCGAATTACAGTTTTCCGGGCTGCCGGAAGGAGCTGTGCAGGAAAATGAGTCGGTCAGTTGGACTCCCGGGTTTAATGAGGTTAAGCCCCAGAACGGGTTCTGGAATGGCGTACTTACCTCCTTGCAATTAAAGCAAAATTTGCCAGAAAGAAGGTATCCGATGTTGATTATTGCTTGCAGTGGCAGCTCCTGCCAGGAAAAAACAACAACTATCGTGGTAGCCAATGTGAACCGCAAACCGGTTTGGGATGAAATAGCAGAAATAACTATTACTGCTGGAGAAATGGCCACCTTAGATTTAACTGCTACAGACCCGGATGGCGACAATTTAAAATATTATTTTTCCCAGCCCTTTAATAAAAATCAAGGCAGTTGGAAGCCTAAACAGAAAGATGAAGGCATTTATCTGATAAATGTTACCGCTTCTGATGGGTTGAATGAAACGTCAATTCCGGTAAAAATAACCGTGCTGAAAAATAACCGGGCTCCAAAATTAAAACCGAGTCTCCGGAGTATTGTTGTCAATGAGGGCCAAGCGGTAGACATTTCATTTAAAACTAAAGATCTGGATCATGATCCGATAGCCGTTTCAGTAGAAAATCTTCCCCCGGAAGCGACCTTTGGGCAGCTTCATTTCAGCTGGACTCCCTCTTATGACGTGGTGGAAAGAAGCAGTTCAGTAGAGAGCAGCCGATTTGACAATACCTTCATCAATAAAATTGCTGCCGTTAACCAGGAGCTGAAGCTGAGCGGAGGGGGAGAAGTTAAAGAGCTGGTGTTCACGGCTTCGGATGGTTTTGCTGAACAGTCTGAGACAGTTACCATCATGGTTAGGAATGAAAATCGGAAACCAAAAATTATCGATTTTCTGCCAGAAAGAAAATTTACTGCCGTAGTGGGCGAGCCGGTAGTCTTCAGTGTGGCGGCCAAGGATTTTGATAACGATCGGCTGAACTATGAATGGAGTTTTTCTCTTCATGAACCAAGAATCAAGGGCACTAATACAGTGGAAAGAACTTTTGTAGTTCCCGGCAAGAAAAAAGTTATGGTTACAATCAGTGATGGCTTAAGCACCGCTCAATTAACCTGGCAGGTAACAGTTTCAGCTGCAGAATATGTTTTTGAAAACAACAAGGCAGAAGAGCCGGAGTTTAAGGTGTATGTTATCGAAGGCTAGCCTGATTTTTTGAAATAAGGCGGAACTGGTTTAATTGGGTAGCAATAGATTAATAAAACCATTACTTTCTAACGACAAGATGGATTCTCTTCACCAACTGGCTTTAGAAACCATTCAACTGGGAAAACAAGCGCTGATTTTCGTGCCCAGCCGGGCTAGCGCTGAAAAGGCGGCCGAGGAATTATCTAAATTAACTCCATTGCATTATCCTGATTTGGCAGAAGAAATACTTAGTGTAACATCTACTCCGACCAGGCAATGCCGGAGATTGTCACAAACCATAAGCAAAGGCATCGCTTTCCATCATGCCGGGTTATTATCTGAACAAAAAGATTTGATTGAACTGGAATTTAGGTCGGGAAAAATAAAAATCATCTGCTGCACGCCAACGCTGGCTGCCGGCCTCTCAATGCCAGCGTTTAGAGTCATCATTAAATCATTGAAAAGATTCTCTGGCGAATGGGGGATGGATTGGATTCCGGTTCTGGAATACCTGCAGATGGCCGGCCGCGCCGGAAGGCCAGAGTATGAATCGTTTGGCGAAGCCATTGTCATTGCCAGAGATGAGCGGGAAAGGCAGGAAATATTCAGCCGCTATATCTGCGGCGTGCCGGAAGAGATCTATTCCAAGCTGGCCGTCGAGCCGGTGTTAAGAACTTACTTGTTATCGCTAATTTCCTCTGGAATTATTGCCGATGAAAGTTCCATGAAGGATTTTTTTTCTAGAACCTTCTGGGCTCATCAATTTGCCGATATGCCGCAGTTGGAAAAAATAATGAACAAAATGCTTTCCCTATTGAAAGAGTGGCAGTTTATGGCTATTTCTGGGCCAAGTGAAGATGGGTTTATTTCTGCACATCGATTAGGGAGCAATTCCAAGAAGATGTCTGCTACTGCTTTGGGCCGGCGGGTTTCCGAGCTGTACTTAGATCCATTAACAGCTCGGCATCTGCTGGACTGCCTGCGGAAGCTTAATGAAACCAAAACTGAAGAAACTAAGATTGAATTTTCTTTGTTGCAAATGATTTCCCACACTTTGGAATTGAGGCCTTTATTAAGAACCAAAGCCAAGGAGCAGGATTTTATCCAGCAGGAATTAGTTAAGCGGGAGGAATTGTTATTAAAAGCAGAGCCTTCCATCTATGAAGCGGACTATTCAGAATTTGTTGATTCAATCAAAACGGCCTTGTTTTTTGAAGCCTGGATTAGTGAGCAGCAGGAAGATTTCCTGTTAGATAAATTTGACATCCGCCCGGGAGAGATCAGGGTTAAATTGGAAGCTGCCGAATGGCTGTTATACGCTGCTGAAGAGTTGGCTAAGTTAATGTTTTACCATCAGGCTGCCAAGGAACTGGCTAAGCTAAGAATTAGAATTAAGGAAGGAGTTAAAGAGGAGCTGTTACCGCTGTTAAAATTGAAAAATATCGGCCGCATTAGATCTAGAAAAATGTTTAATTCTGGCATTAAGGACTTGGGCGATGTCAAGAAAGCTGATTTAACGACCTTATCACAGTTAATTGGCCTAAAAATTGCTGAAGATGTCAAGAAACAGGTTGGTGAAGAAGTAAAATTTATTTCTGCTGGGAAAAGGAAAGGGCAGTTGAGCCTAGAGAAGTTTTAATGGATTTTAATCTTATGATAATCTAATTGTTCTTGCGGTATTTTTTCTAAACTGTTATACCTCTATTCTAATCTTTGCAAAATTCCCAAGACATCGCCGCGCCATTCTACTGTAGCTCTCATATATTGAATCCCTTGCAATGGCTCCTGATAATGCCTCATCGTCCTGATGAGCCTTGAAGGCATTGAGCTGGCCTTTAGAAAGACCATGTTTTTCCATAACCTTCCCCTCTGGTAAAATTGCTAGATCGTCGATTACCAGCTGGCCGGTGTTTTTTTGTTTTGGAATACCCGGCCTATTTTTCTGGTGGAAAGTGCCAAATCTATTTTCAGCTGACTTTTCGTCAGTATTTTTCATTGTATCATGAGCGATATAAGCTTTTAGAGATCCATCTGAAATGCTCTCCTCGACATCATACGCTTCTCTGATAAGTCCCACTGCCACCCTGCCATCTTTCTTTCTTAATTCAGCTATCGCCAGATAAGCTTCTTCCTTAGAGCCAATTCTCTTTTTAATTGGAGCTTGCATTTGGACTAAATCGTCGATGCTGAATCCACTATAACACTTATTAATCTCTTCAGGGGTGCAGCCAGAATAAAGCAATAATTTTGCTTCTTCGGCCATGATCTGTTCGAGGTTATTTTCTTTAATTTTAGATTTTGGCTTGTAGGAACTGCCGAGAAATTCACGTTCTGGCAAATGGCAGCCGATAGCCACCGAGCATAGCGAGACTTTCTACAGAGCCATTCCCTACGGCAGTAGGACAGTAAACTGTTATCTTTCTCTAAAAAGCCCCTTTTTAAGGCTTAAACGAATAAATGGCCGAATCTTTCTCTTTTATTCTCTTCCGCTTATGCTGTTATCGCCGATATAAAGAGAACTGATGATTAAGTATAAGACCGAAAAGTATTTCTTTTTTTCTATCCTTCTCTTCTATATGAGAAAGTCACAACCAAGGCTCAATTTTTACTTTTTTGCCCAGAGTTAGACTTTTACTGTCCCACTGCCCGAAACCACCCAAACCTTTTTAAATTATCACTTAAACTCAGATAAAGATGGCGTTCGACAAAAGCTTAGATCATGAATTGTTTTCGGAATCGCTGGACTTTAAGAATTCAGCGATTACCGTGTCAGTCTTCTCATATAATAAAGGAGTGGCAAAATTACAGCTCTCCCGGCAAAATAAAAATGCTGCCGGCGAATTAACTTTTGCCAAATTGGGGCGAATGACTAAAGAAGAGATAGAAACAGTTTTGCCGCTAATAGAGAAGGCTAAAAAATATTTGTAGGTGAAATCCGGAAGTAAATCCTAAATCTTCAAGCTAGTAACCTTACTAACCCCATCTTTCATGCTGATCCCGAATAAAGTGTCAGCTTCGGCAATCAGAGCATCATTGTGCGAAATAACTACATATTGCGCCTTATTAGAATATCCGCGGATTAATTTTGACAGCCTCTCAGCATTATGCTTGTCTAAAGCAGCATCAATTTCATCCAGAATGTAAAATGAGGCTGGCTGGTATTCCTGGATGGCAAAAATGAAAGACAAAGCCGTAAGGGTTTTCTCGCCGCCAGACAATGATTTGATGTCCATATACCTGTTTCCGGTTAACTTAACTTTAATGCTTAACCCGTCTTCAAAAGGCTTTTCGTGGTTATCCAGCTGCAGGTAAGCATTCCCTTTGCTGAACAGGGTCGAAAAGATCTTGGTGAAATTATGGTTGGCCTGGGAAAAAGTTTTCATGAAATGCTCTTTCTTTTTAGTTTCAATTTCGTTCATCAGCGTCAAAACGTCAGTTTTCTCCTGATACAGGCTGCCTTTCTTTTCCAGCAGCTTGTTAAACTCGGCCTCTACCTGTTCATAAACTTCTAAAGCTTTCATGTTTACTGCTGACATTTGGGCCATCATCAATTCATAGCGGCTCATCTCCTGCTTCAGTTCTGCAGCCGCCTTGTTTTTCAGGATTAGCGCTTCCCCTAGCCGGTTAAATTCTTCCTGCAACCCGGCCAACTTGGCTTTAATCTCAGCATTTTTTAAGGAAAATAAGTTAAGCTCCCGCTCATTGCTTCTCATGCGCTCGCGGCAGTTCTCCAAATCGTTCTCAGAACGGTTTATTTCAGTGGTTAATTTTTCCCGCTGGGCAAATAAGGCCCGGTATTTGGAATAGAATTCCATGCTGGCTTTCTCTTTCCCCTTAAGGACTTCCTCTTCTTTGGTTACGTTATGATTCAAGCCGCCGATTTCTTCATTGAAGGAAGCCTCTTCCTTTTCCTGCTGTTTCATGATCCCGGCAATTTTTTCCCGTTCAGGCAGGATCAATTGCTGAAGCTGAGCTGACCCGCTGCGCAGTTCACTTTCTAGCTGAACTATTTCTTCACGGCATTTTTGCCGCGATTCCTCAAAAGCCTGTAATTGCGCCAGCAGCCGGGGATTGCGCAGCTCAGTTATCTCTGTCCGCAGCAGCTGTTTCTCAGTTTTCAGCGCAGCCAAGCCCTTGTTAATAGCCGTAATCTCTCTTTGCACGTAAGACAATTCCCCGTCAACTTCTTTCAGCCGATTCTTTAAGGCTTCCAGCAGCTCTGAACTGGCTTCCAGGTCGCTGCTTTCCAAGTGAAGCGTTTTTTCCAGCTTGATCATCTCGGCTTCCAGTTCCGCTTTTTTGTTCCTTAAGCTGGAAATTTCTTGCTCATTGATCCTGCGTTTGTCCTCAATATTGGCAATAACTGACTGCAGCTCAGAAATGGCCCGTCCAGCTTGTTCCAGCTCTTCCAAGGAATCCTTTTCCTTAAAGCCCAGGCCTATTTTTTTATTGATGAATCCGCCTCTCATCACCCCGCTGGCTTCTGAGATATCACCCTCTAAAGTAGTCATTTTTATCCGGCCAATCCCGATCTTCCGCGCCGTGCTTAAATTGTCTACCACTAAAGAATTTCCAAAAACGTACTGGAAAGCAGTCTTGAATTGCAGCTTGAAGCTGACTAAATTGATGGCAAAGTCATGGACACCAGCCGATTTCAACAATTTATGGTCTTCAACGCTGATCGGCTGGATCCTGATTTTATTTAAGGGTATAAATGAGGCTGAGCCGCTTTTGTTGTCCTTGAGATACTTAATGCATTCAGCTGCAGTTTGGTCATCATCAACCACTATCTGCTGCATCTTTGCTCCGGCAGACATTTCCAGAGCTACAGAATATTTCTTGTTAGCCTGCCCTAACTCGGCAACCGTTCCATAGACGCCGGCAAATTGCCGCTTGTTCTCCAAGATGCTCATTACAGCCTGATTGCTGGCCAACTGCGCCTGGATCGATCGATTTTTTGCCTGTAATCGGTCTTGGGCCTCCTGCTGCAGCTGCAAGGAACGCCGGGCATTTCCCAGCTGAGAAGCATAACTGCTGTCGGCATCCAGGCACTGGCTCAGCTTAAGAGCAGCAGACTTGAAATTCTGCTTATGCTCCTGCAAGACCTTGATCTGTCCCTTATTCTGCTCTCCAACTTCCTTGACTTTCTTGATTTTCTCGTTAATGGTCTGCACTTGGTACTCGATGCGGTCCTTCTCGCGCAACAATTCCTGCTGTTTCTGCCTGACAACTTGAACCTCTTCCTGCTTCAGTTCAATTAATTTGTCTTTCCCTTCAATCTGCGAGTCCAGCTCTTTAGATGATTCAAGGTTATGCTTATTCTTGAAGGACGCGATATTCTGCTCCAGATCCTGCAGCTCCTTGCTTTTCTTGAAAAGAGAATTCTGCCATTCCTTCTGCTGCTGGCCATAAGCAGAATTTTTGGCCAATAGTTCTTTCAGCTCCATGTTAAATTGGTCTTTCCGCTGCCGGATCTTATTAATTTCATCCCTGAGGGTGGAAATTCTGGCCTTCTTTTTAGTGATGGAAATTTTCAGATCCTCAATCTCTTTGTGCACCTTTACCTGCCCTTTCTCTCCTTTCTGCTCAATCTCTGCATTCATCAGGGAAGTTTCAGATTTAGCAGAACTAATTTTGTCTTTCAGGCCGTTAATCTTTTCTTCAGAAGCGCGAATCTTCTGCTGGCTCTTCTCCAGCTCCGCCAAATGGACCGCGTTAGCTGACTCCAGCTCAGTTATCTGCAGATGAATATATGTTGCCTTATAAGAATTGATCTTTTCTTTGAGCTCCTTGAACTTTAAGGCCTGGTCGCGGTCTTTTTTTAATTCTTTCAGGTAAGTGCTTCTCTCTTTAAGGATGATTTCGGCATTATTGAGCTTCTCTTCAACTTTATTTAATTCCAGAATGGATTTATGCTTCTTATCCTCGTACACTGAAACGTCGCTGATCTCCTCGATAATTTTTCTTCTTTCCAAAGGAGACATATCCACAAACCGGGTGATGTCGCCCTGCAGGATGATGTTATAGCCTTCAGGGTTGACTTTAGCCAGCGATAATAGGTCCACTACCTCCGTCCTGGTTTTCTTTTTTCCATTAACCCGATACGAACTGCTGCCGTCTTTGGAGATGACTCTGCTGACCATTACTTCCGGCTCATTCACTGGAAAGCTTTTTTTTTCGTTAGAAAAAGCGATTTCTACCGCTCCGCTGGCGGCCGGCTGCTTGCTTTTTCCGCCGTTAAAAATCAAATTAGCTGTCTTTTCAGCCCTCAATGATTTGGCGGAGATTCTTCCCAGCACGAAACAAAGTGCATCGCCAATATTAGACTTCCCTGAACCATTAGGCCCCAGAATACAGTTAAACTGGTCATTAAACTGAATCTCAGTCTTGTGGGCAAAACTTTTGAAACCCTGAATAGTGATCCGGTTTATTTTCGTCATGGGCTGGTTAGAAGGTTTTATTTTTTGTTTATAAATTTTTGCTTTCTCGACGAGGTTGTTGCGAAACTAAAGATGGCTATCAATCTGCGAGGCTTAGCTCGATTAATAATTCAGCAAAAAGGAAGTTCATGAAATTAAGAAACAACTTAATCTAGAATTTGTCTCCAAAACTAATCTTGGCAAAATCAACAGCTCCCATTCAATTTCAGGGCTGAAAATGATAAAAATGCGTGAAACCGCCTCACCTCGCCATAAATGACAAGGTTTCAAAAGAGGCGGTTTCTCAACTACGCATTTTTAGCATGCAAAAATTTCGCCCTAAAGGGCGGGGTTTACACCCAGCGAAATTTTTTGCATAAATCCAGAGTTTATTTTTATGTCCCAGGGAGAATTTTAGCCTGCCAATTATCTAAGCACAACTGAGCCGATAGCCACCAGAACAGAAGTAATAGTTTCGTAACAACCACACTATAGACCAAAAAATAGTTTTGGGGCGAATCTTGCGAATCGGAAGTTTTACAGCAATTTAATGCTAACCACGCGGATTTTCTAAGCCAAACTCCACTTATTATCGCCTTCGCCCCAACAAGCAGCTTGAATCTTTATAATTATATAATTGTTTTTTACCACTGGCAGTAAATAAAAAGGCTTAAAACCTCTTGGAATAAAAAACTAATAATAAAAAATTAAGAAAATTATCTCTTCAAATTAAGCTCTTTCTGCGATGAAGCTATGGGCTTAGGCGGATCAGCATTATTGAACAGGATGGCTCTCACCACAACTTTCTCTAAGTTTCCAGCTTCCAGCTCATTATAATTAAATGGCTTATCTAAAGCAAGCTTGCCTGCCTGCGTTTCACCAGAGCGGATTAGCTGCAGTTCTGGTGGAAGGGTAGCCTTCTTTTCAATGTCATCGTAGCCTTCCATCATGATCAGGAAGTGTCCTGGCTCTATCGATCCAGTTTCGCCATTAGTGATAGAATATTCCAGCGCTAAAATCTTGCCCCAGGTTTCCATCCACTGAACTTCTACGCTCTCAAGACTGATTTTGCTGTTTTTATAGACGTTAACAATGGACTCATCGCTTTTATCTTCCTCAACTGCCGGCTCTTCCACCAGCTGTGTTTCTGGCTGTTTTTCAGCTGCCGAGTCTACTGTGATTTCAGCTTCCGGTTCCGTTTTCTCTGCAGTCGTTCCTGAAACGTCTCCAGTAGTTAAGCCAGTAAGCTGAAAATTATTGGCGCTTAACCTTCCCAGAAAGAATATTGCCAACACAACCACGATTACCAAGCCGACTCGTGCCAGCCGACCGGGATTAATTCGAACATGAATTTCTTTGCTTCCCGCGGGCCTGACTTCTTCTTTCACGGTTCTTAACGGGTTGATTTCCTCCCTGTTTTCTCTTAACAGTCTTGCCGGCCTGGAAGGCTGCACACCATCTTCTTCGAATCCTCTTGCCATAATTAGATCACTCCTTTGAATTAATAATATTCTTGGTAGTATTTAATAATTTATAAAGATAGCGGTCAGCAGGGGCTGTGGGACAGTAAACTGTTATCTTTCTCTAAAAAGCCCCCTTTTAGGGCTTAAACGAATAAATGGCCGAATCATTCTCTTTTATTCTCTTCCGCTTATGCTGTTATCGCCGATATAGAGAGAACTGATGATTAAGGATAAGACCGAAAAGTATTTCTTTTTTTCTATCCTTTTCTTCTATATGAGAAAGTCACAACCAGGGCTCAATTTTTACTTTTTTGTCCAGAGGTAGACTTTTACTGTCCCACAGCCGGTGGTTTGGGCTCTGTAGAAAATGTAGTTAGCATCAATTTGCGAAGCACTACTATTGTTAAATATTCAGCTGACAAGATGATTGCCTCATCCGGAGAATGTCAGCCTTTACCTAACAGAATCAGGTGCTGAGCCTTATGCTAACCGGGTGCAACGAGATTTTCTACAGAGCCGTGTCCTGGGGCTCTGTAGAAAATCTCGCTTTCGCTCGGTAGCCACAAGAAATGCGAAAACTATCGTATTTCTGTGCTGAAAATCAATCGTTTGTTGATTTTCATATACTAAAAATGCTAAATAATCCCACTTTTTTTTAGCCATGTTTATATCTAGCTAGTGATAATAATTGTACAAAAACATATCACACCAGCTATACAAGAAAATGATGAAAATGCGTGAAACCGCCTCACCTCGCCATAAATGACGAGGTTTCAAAAGAGGCGGTTTCTCAACTACGCATTTTTAGCATGCAAAAATTTCGCCCTACAGAGCGGGGTTTTACACCCAGCGAAATTTTTTGCATAAGCAACGACTTATTTTCTGTATAGAAATGTGATAGTTTTCACATTTCTGGTATGAATCCTGGCCTAAAAATTTAACTAATCAACGCAAAGATTCATAGTTCGATAATTTATCGCGCTAGCTATATCTTTGAAGAAGAATGAAGCATTGTTAAGTGATTCTTGTGCTGGTTCTTTGTTTGTTTGAGGTAATTTTTGATAGGTAAATTCGCCTTGTTTACGTTTTTCTATGGAGAAGATTCCTAAAAGAGCATCAGCAGGGGTCATCATTTTCTGGTAAATTTTCTTTATTTAATTGTCTTTATTTTTTATACTATTCCGAAGTAAAAAGAAAGCTATTTAAACTTCAAGAAAATCACTGTTATTTAAGGGAGTGGTAGGGTAGGTAAGCAATGTTTAGCTTGTTTATCGACGGTAGGCGGAGCAGGCTGAGATGACAGTTAACTATGGCTAAAGAATTTAATTTTATCCGTAAGCAGTTGGAAGATCATTTATTTGCCATTAATGAGAACACTTCCGAAATTCAAGCCTTACTGGATTACTTACGGGAAGTTGAAGTTAAGGTTGAAAAGGTTTCTCAAAGAATGGACTTATTGCAGCTGCAGGATAACCGCCATAACTGCAAGCCGGCGGTAGAGCCGTTAACCCAGATTGAAAAAAAGATCTTTTTAACATTATATACCGAGGAAAACCCCTTAACCTTTCCAGAAATTGCTGAAAAAAGTGGGCTGGTCCCATCCTTGATTCCAGATTACATCTCTTCCATAGTGCATAAGGGTGTTCCGTTGCAGCGCTCTTCCTTTAACAGCCGCTTATTTTTTAAGCTTGAGCCAAAGTTTAAGGAGTTGCAGGCTAAAGAAAATATTATTAACCTGTCACTGCAATCCTTTCTGTAGGCTTCATCAAAAAATCATCAAAATTGAACACTATTGGATAAAAATGCTTCAAGTAGAAAGATATATAAATTAAAATTAATTTATTCTTAAATGCATGGCTGACAAGGATTTGCAAAACATAAATTGGGGTGAAGAGGTTGATAAGTCGCTGGCGCTTCGGGAAGCTAGGAACAAAGAAGCCGAACGCAAAGCTAGGGAAAGAAAGATTGTCCAGCTGAGAAAGCTGGAGCAAAGGCTTCAAAGCCGCCGTCGTGGTTCAGCGCCACAAGAAGTATTCGTCAGTGAAAGGCAAAGAGCCAGAATCGAGGCAAAAAAAGAAAAAGAAGACCTATTTATCAAAGGAATCCTGGTCCTTAGCGGCCAACAGCATGAATTATTAGATCATCTGGGAATCAGGGCTTTCATCAGCATTATGAGAAGCGAAGGTTTGCTGGGCTCTTCATTAGAAAAGTCTTTGCAGAACCTGTTCATTTGGTTAAGCCAGTATCAAAAGATAAGCCTTTCTTTAGGCGATAAGTCACAGAGAGTGCAGAAAGGTCAGGTAATTGCCAAATTAAGGGAACTGCAGAAGAAAATAAATACCCAGATTGGCACTGTGCAGGCGATTCTTGGCAAGGCTGACCAAACTGTTGATCGCATGAGGCAGAACTTGCGTGTTTTTATTGACGATGAAGACAAATTATTGTCACTGCTTCGCCGCAATCGCGGCAAATTGTCTGACTCTGAACTGCCAGTAGTGACTAAGACCGCGCTAAGGTATCTTAAAAGAGAAGTCTTGCCGACATATAAGGACCTAACAAATGGGTATAAGAAACTGCGGGAGAATATTACTCAGCTGCTGGAAAATATCTGGAAAAAAGTTCAAGCTGGCAAGGAAGTTTCTTTGGACGCGCCACTGAAGTATTACCAAATCACTATCAGAAATATCAATGAAGTTCTGGCGGCTGCAGAAAGAAATTTGGAAGTAAATCGGCAGGAGGAGCAGTATCTAAAGATTATTGAAAATCTAGCCATCAAGATCGCCAGTTCTTCAGACGTGCAGAACGCGCTAGAGAAAGCAGAACCAACCTCGGTAAGGGTCAGCCAGCAAGCAGTAGCTAAGCCCAGGCTAGTTGGCGATAGATCAACCCAGAAAGCTTATGCTGGTGAAAGGTTAAGTATAGCCCAGCCAGCCAAGCCAGAAAAAAAATGGTATAAGCCTTGGACCTGGTTAGGGTAGGAAGACTTAATGCTTATCAAAGAAAACTAATTAACCTGATTGCCTCATAATTAATCTACTCATTTGATAATGAAGTCAACTTGTCATCATCTCAGCCTTTCTCGCTATTTTTATGTGATCTAGCAATCTATTTTCTCCTAATGGAAAAATTAATTTTGCACATTGTGCCGGAGTTTTTCCGTGAAGCATACTATGCGGAGTGGCATAATTATGCAGTACCTTGCACAGTGTTGAGGTTGCCTGCGCTCCCCGGGGTGTTTGAAACATATTCAGTGCATCAAATCTTCTGCTTAATTCTTGATTATATCTTGCCATTGGTCTGTGGATGATTTCTTCGAGAAGTCCACAAATCAATATTTAGTTCGCAAGATTATAGGGGCATTCCGCTCCGTGGAAGGAACTAAAACATACGAGACTCTTGCTTCTCTTATTGCCACGTGGCAAGTGCAGAAATTGGACATAAAGAAAGAATTGACTAGAATGCTATCGGCTAATCTGTGCTAAAGAGCTAAACAAATACATTATTTGATATCTAATGATTTTATAATTTGGTCTAACTTTCTGTTTATCTGGTCTAATGCTTCTTGAGAAATTGAAGGTTCGCTTGGTCCGCTAGATTCATTCCGTTCAGAACTATTTTTCTTCCTGAAGCAATTACTGCAGAAAATGGGTTTATCTCCAGTTGGCCTAAAAGGGACTTCACATTCAGACTTACATCTGTTGCAGACTGCCTGATGCATTTCTGGCCGGCCGCCACCGCTACTTCTTCCGCTAAAATTTCTGTCGCCAAATCTGCCTGAACTTCTATCCGAGCCTCGATATGAATCTCTTCCGCCAAATTCGCTAAAGCTTCTTTCTCTAGATTGTCCTTCTCTTCCAAGTCTTTTATTGTCTCGATTATATTGGCTCATATTTCATTGACAATACTTTCGCTTATAAAGCTATCGCTTGTTTTTTATTCAAAATAAAACACATTCTTGCTTTAGCATATCCTTCAGTTAAAACATATTTAGGAAAATATATTTAGGACAAAGCCCAGTGCTGGATCATATAAGAAGGCTTCATCCAAAAAATAATGGCCAGGTCGACTCACTCTCTGGATCTTACACTTGATCTGCGGCGCCTAACGAAAATCCAGAGGTTTTCGGAAGGTCTCGGAAAATCCTTGTTTTTTGTTACCTCACTGTAAGGGACATGCCCCTCCGCAGATGCTGTAAAAATGAATTTATCGCTCGTAAATAGACTTGGGCTATTTATTGGATGAAGCCTATATAGAAAGATAATTTTATAAAATAAATCCCTCCTTGAATTGTCATGTCCATCTGTTCCAAAAAAGATTTAACAATAGAATTAAGCAAATTGAAAAATTTTGACCGCCCTTCACTGGAACTGGAGCAGTATTCTACACCACCAAATCTTGCTGCCGAATTGGTTTGGAGCATGGCCTTGAATGGTGAAGTAGCCGGCAAAGTCATCTTAGATGCTGGATGCGGCTCAGGAATATTAGGCCTAGGCCTGTTATTGATGGGCGCCAAAAAAGTTTTTTTTGTGGACAAGGATCAGCCTGCGATGGCTATCTGCGGGGAGAATTATGCTCAGCTTAACCAAAACTATGAAATTTCTAAAGCTGAATTTATCATTAGTGACATCGCCTTATTTGATGGCATTGCCGATATAGTTGTGCAGAACCCGCCATTTGGCACTAAGCTGGAGCATTCCGACAGAAAGTTTCTAGTGAAAGCTTTCCAGACAGCACCAATAGTTTATTCCCTGCATAAGTATTCTACTGCCCCATTTGTTGCAGCCCTGGCTCGGGATTACCATTTTAAGATAACCGATCTGTGGCGGTGGAAATTTCCCCTCATGGCGGCATTTAAGTTTCATGAGAAGCCAGTAAAGAATATAGATGTTGGGTTATGGAGAATGGAAATTATTAAATAATCCAAAGTTATACCTAATATTTTAATGCTTAAAGATTTGGAGAAGCTCTTTGTTTTAATGCCTAGAGACATGGAGAAGTTCTTTGTCTCAATGCCTAGAAATCTGGGAAAGGTCTGGCATTATTCCTTAGATATGTCTGTTTCAGCCGTTCTAGGTGCAGGTATCAGTGCTTTTCCGCCAGGCGGAGTTCTTCCCCCAGATTATAATTTTTACTTTAAGCCATTGGTGGTAGCTAGTTTTGTGACTTTCATCCATCTGAATAATGATGAGCCTCGTTACAGGATAATTACTGGAGCCGCAGCATCCACGATTGGAGCTTTGCTGGGCCAGATGGCCTACCCGCTAATCTCTCCATATATTTAATTGGCTCTGTGGAAAATGTAGTTAGCATCAAAATGCGGGTGATGAGATTTTCTACTTAAGCCATAATAATAATAGTAATAATAATAATTATAAACTAGTACAGTTTACCAGATAACAGCCATGAGAGTGACTATTGACACTAAAGAGGATTCATCAGAAGATATCTATAAGATTTGGCAAATTCTAAACAACATCTTAAATAACAAGCCGGCTGCTGATGCTGCAGCGGCTCTACCAGTCGATACGCCCGGCTTAATGACCATGTTTGATGATTCTGCATCTGTTAAGAAAGAAGCGCCAAACACGCCGCCAGATTTTCCGAGC
The DNA here is from genome assembly GCA_035289345.1 of Candidatus Nanoarchaeia archaeon. GTDB lineage: Archaea > Nanobdellota > Nanobdellia > Woesearchaeales > GW2011-AR9 > JAGVYX01. The sequence continues at coordinate 3,445 of DATDXK010000031.1, read as the reverse complement.
TTAATGAAATTAACCCAGGAAGCCAAAAATAAGGGCCATAATAACCATTACAAGGTTGAACTGTTTTAAGCTTGATTTTATTAAACTATTTTAGATCTAATTTTAAAGCTGATATTTATGATTTTGTTGTTTTAAGCTGCACTCTAATTGAAGTTGATTGCTTCTCCTAGCAGGTGGCGGCGGTGGCGTTCTAACAAGAGATGCTTATGTGGTTCAACCCTATCTACGTCTCGTACTACATCAGTAATCTCCCAGAAATTTCTGGCCAGTTCAGAAAACACCTGCCCGTCAGCTGACAACTGGGCAGCCTGCTGGTAAGATCCTGAGCCCAGCTGGGCATGATATTTTAATAGCCCCTCGCCGCATTTCTGAAGCAAGTATTCATAAAAAAAACTTACCAAAAACAGGCACTCATTGCCAACTAACTGGGCTTTCACCCTTCTTAAGTTGTCTCCATCATGGTGGGCTGCCCTAGACAGCATCGTTAACGGCTCCAAGCTGTTATTTCTTTCCAAAGGGCCATACCTAAAAGTCCTAAATAGCGCTTCTGACCTTAAGAACCCGGCCAGCGTGTCAGCCAAATAATCAATAGTTGCTGCAGAAATTTTTAAATGGTGTGCTGGAGCATATTCCTGGAGATTGGTAGTAAAATAAGCTTCCAGCGATGTTTTATCAATTTTCCCAGCCATGATTTTCCCAACCAAGATATCATAAAAACTATTTTAATTAATAAATCTTGTTTGAATAAAATATATGTTTTAGCTGAAAAGAGCAAGAGAGCAATAAACTGAAGAATAAACTGAAGATCAGACTGTCAAAATCCATCCAAACTCCGTTGTTTTTCTAGCCGTTGGGTTTTTACTTTATAGATCATTTGGTCCTCTTTTTCCAATAAGGATTGGATTTGTTGCGCCCTTTCTATTACCTCGGCTGGCAATCCGGCAAATTTGGCGACATGAATGCCATAACTTTGATCAGTCCCTCCAGCAATTAACTTCCGTAAAAACAGCAGTTGCCCCTGGACTTCCTTTACCGCAACATTATAATTCTTTATTTTTTCAGATCTGTCCGCCAGCTTGTTCAGGACATGATAATGCGTGGCAAACAGGGCCTTGGCTTTGATTTTATGATGGATATGTTCAGCTACGCTCCAGGCAATGGAAACTCCATCAAAGGTGCTTGTTCCCCGCCCAATTTCATCTAAAATGACCAGGCTGTTTTCTGTAGCATTGTTTACTATGGCGGCCGTTTCCAGCATCTCCACCATAAAAGTGGATTGCCCCCTGCTGAGATCATCATAAGCGCCAACCCTGGTAAATATTTTATCCACTACGCCCAGAAGGCATTCATCAGCTGGCACGAAACAGCCGATTTGTGCCATTAGAACTATTAAGGCCGTCTGCCGCATGATGGTGCTCTTTCCCGCCATGTTGGGGCCGGTAATGATCATCATTTCTCCTGTTTTGAGGAGGAGGTCATTAGCAATAAATTTTGGTTCCATCTTTTCAATAACCGGATGCCGGCCATTCTTGACTTGAATTAGATCCTGCTTTACCAATTGCGGGCAGCAGTAATTGTTTTCCGCCGAGATTTTGGCAAAACAACATAACACGTCTAGAGCCGCTAACTTGGCGGCTAGGGCTTGTATTTCCTTAGTCCGGGAAGCAACAGTGGTTGCTATCTCCTTGAAGAGACGATATTCCAATTCAATGCTTTTTTCCTGCGCTCCCATTATTTTTTCCTCTTCCAGCTTCAGCTCTTCCGTGATGTATCTCTCGGAATTGGCCGTAGTCTGTTTTCTTATATATGTGGCTGGGACTAAATGAATATTTTTTTTGGTAACCTCGATAAAATAGCCAAAGACACGATTATAGCTGATTTTAAGGCTGGCGATGCCTGTTTTTTCTTTTTCTTTTTCTTCCAATTCAGCCAGGTATTTTTTGCTGTTTTTAGTAATCTGTGATAATTCCATTAATTCCTCATTAAAGGATGGCTTGATGATGCCGCCTTCCCGGACTGTAAGGGGAGCGTCTTCCCTGATCGCCAGTTCAATTAAAGACGCAAAATCTTCTAGAGTGTTAATGGTTCTGATTTGACTAAGGAGACTGCTGGAGAATGATTCTAATTTCTGTTTAATTAACGGCAAATTCTGCAGCGAGTTCCTTAAAGCCAGTAAGTCTCGCGGATTACTGTTTCCATAATTGATTCTGGAGATTAATCGTTCCAGATCGTAGACGCTATTTAATAATGAGATGATCTCTTCCCGAGCTATCACTTCTTTAACCAATTCTGAAACTGCTTGCAGGCGCAGATTAATTCTCTCCTCCTGCAATAATGGGGCTTGAAGCCATTTTTTGATCAGCCGCGCCCCCATTGCCGTTGCAGTCTGGTCCAGAATGGATAATAAAGTTCCACGGCTGGTTCCATCCTTGATATTTCTGATTAATTCTAGATTTCTTACCGTGCTGGAATCAAGCAACATGGCCTGCTCATTGCTTTTCAATAAGATTTTAGTTACCTGCGGAAGATTATTTTTTTGAGTGCTGACCAGGTAATGCAATAAGCCTCCTGTCACTGCTACCTGCTGTTTTCGCTCCGCTAACCCAAACGTCTCCAATGATGAAAGGCTAAAATGGCTTAAAATTGTTTTTTTGGCTGTATCATCACTAAAATAATTGTCATCTAATGTGTTCAGAAAACAGCCTAACGATTTTATTTTTTCAGTTAATTCAGTGTTAACTCTCAGGCTTTCTGGAACAATACATTCCGGCGGAGAAATTCTTTGCAGCTCATTAGCCAATTCTTGCTGGCTAGGGTAGAGACTGGTCCAAAATTCTCCAGTAGAAATATCACAGCAAGCGAGGGCATAATTATCGCCCCAGCAGTTTATCGCGGCAAGGTAATTATTTTCTTTTTCTGACAGCATGGAAGAATCCATCACTGTTCCCGGCGTGACAATCCTCACCAGCCCGCGCTTAACCAGCCCTTGAGCTAGTTTAGGGTCTTCCAGCTGTTCAATGATGGCTACCTTGTAGCCTTTCTTGATCAATCGGCCCAGGTAAGTTTCCAAGGCATGGTAAGGCACGCCCGCCAGGGGAGCTTTTTTTCCCCCCTTACCTCGCGAAGTTAAGACGATCTCCAGTTCCCTGGATGCCGTAAGGGCGTCTTCATAGAACATTTCATAGAAATCTCCCATCCGTAGCATAACCAGGCAGTCTGGGTTAGCTCGTTTGGCTTCCTGGTACTGCCGCATGCCCGGAGTTAATTCAGATGGATTAATCTGCAGAATGCCCTCGTTGGATGACCCAGTTAATGATGGCCTTGCAGGTGAAGAAGTTGCTGGTAATGACCTTGCTGGTAATGACCTTGCTGGTAATGACATTGCCCCTGATAAGAAAAAAGACAATTTTTAATCTTTTCCAAGACCAAGAATATACCTCAATTC
>DATDXK010000030.1:0-11151 GCA_035289345.1 Candidatus Nanoarchaeia archaeon | reverse complement strand
TACGGAAACTTCTACCATCGATCAAGGATACATTCTGGTTAAAGCTGTTACTGGCGGCATTCTTGGCCGAAATAAAGCTGCACTAATTCATGGTGCCCTCCAAAAGCCAATATTGCTGCCGACCTTAACTGAGACGGACCTTCGAGCCATCAAATTAGGGTTAAAGTATGGCGTCAGCCATATCGCTGCTTCCTTTATCCGATCAGGAAAAGCCATAGGGGAGGTAAGAAGAGCTACCCAGGACACTATGAAAATCATCTCCAAGGTAGAATGCCTGGATGCCTTGCACAACTTAAACGAGATTATCGATAACTCAGATTATTTGCTGATTGACCGTGGAGATTTAAGCAAGGAAATTCCTATCGAGAAAATTCCATTTACGCAAAAAATAATCCTACATCGCGCCAAGCAAAAAAACGTGGGTGTTTTTGTAGCCACCAATCTTCTGGAAACGATGACGGAACGGAGAAAGCCTACCCGAGCGGAGGTTCATGATGTTCTTAACACAATCATTGATGGAGCTGCTGGATTGGCTTTAGCTGGAGAAACAGCTATCGGCAAATATCCCCTTGCTTGCGTCAACATGATTAATAAATTAATCAAGCATGCACAACTGGCGGTTGATGTTAATGGGCTCAAGGATAAGGAAGATGCCTTTGTAAAAAAATTGGAAGACAGCAATTATCTGCTTAACATGGAGATGTCTTCTTCGCTGATAGCTCCTCACGGTGGCAGATTAGTTGACAGAATGGCTAAGCAGGATATCAATGTTTCAGACTTGCCGCAAGTTAAATTGGATGAAAACCGGCAGCGAGATGTTGAGCAGATAGCTATCGGCACCTACAGCCCTTTAGAAGGGTTTATGGGACAGAAAGATTTTCAGTCCGTACTGGACAGGATGCGCCTGGCTAACGGCCTGCCCTGGCCGCTGCCGATTTATCTGGATGTTTCTGAAGAGCAGGCTGGCAAGCTGATAGTGGGACGGGACGTGGCTTTAATTGACGATCAAGAAAAAGTAATGGCCATCCTGCACCTGACTGAAAGATATATTATCAATAAGACAGAAGTAGCTGAGAAAATCTACCGCAGCCTGGATCCAGCTCATCCAGGAGTGCAGGCAGTCATGAACATGAAAAATTATCTCTTGGGCGGCAAAATCACTCTGCTTAAAAGAAAAGATTTTGAAAATAAGGAATATGAGCTGACGCCGCTGCAAACTAGAAAATTATTTGAAGACCGCGGCTGGTCCAAAGTAGTGGGCTTTCATACCAGAAACGTAATTCACAATGGTCATGAATTCATCCAGCTTTCAGCTTTAGATAAGACTAAGGCTGATGGCTTATTTGTCCATCCAGCAGTGGGAAAGAAAAAAACAGGCGATTACCATGCCAAGTATATCATCAAATCTTATGAATTAATGAACCATGAATATTATCCAAAAAATAAAGTTATTTTTGGCACGTTTTCAACTTATTCGCGCTATGCCGGGCCACGTGAAGCGCTGTTTACAGCCCTCTGCCGCAAGAATTTCGGCTGCAGCCATTTCATTGTCGGCCGAGACCATACCGGCGTAGGCAATTACTACCATCCAAAGGCCTCACATAACATTTTTGACCGCTTTCCTGATTTAGGCATTATACCAGTTAAGTTCGAGAATGTTTTTTATTCTGATAAATTAAAAGCTTACCAATTTGAGGCTGGAGATGAAACCGGAGATAGAACTGAAACTAGAACTGACGACCTTCAGGAAGAGGATAAGCTGCAGATCAGCGGAACTAAAGCTCGCCAAATGCTGGAATCAGGAGAGCCTATCCCAGAATGGTTCATGCGCCCAAAGATTTCGCAGATGATTCAAAACGCAATCAAAAATGGCGAAGAGGTTTTTGTTAAATAAGGATAAATGAATCTTCCCAGATTTTAGGAAGGATAGCTGCTCTTTTGTTTTCAATAATGATAATAGCCCAGATGTCCAGAACTATCAAGTTAAAAGACGCCAGCGGCGTTAGTTTAATAATGTTCATATTTTCCTTATCGCCAATATTTATCACTTTAAGCTATGCTATTTTTTATCAATCAAATCCCCTGAGCATAAAATATATTATAACCCTTATCACTACGATAATTTATCTTATTTTATATGGCATTTATTATCAGCGTAAAAAGAGAAAGGCCATAAATAATAAAGGATAGTTAAAAAATGGGAAAAGTTATCTGGTTTACTGGGCTTTCTGGTTCTGGCAAGACGACCTTAGCCAGCGAATTAAAGCGGCGGCTGGAACTGCAAAGAAAAACAGTAGAGGTACTAGATGGAGATGTGGTTAGAAATACCATTCATAAAACTCTTGGCTTTTCTAGAGAAGATATCCGAGAAAATAACCGGCTAATAGCTGAATTAGCCAAACAAAAGCTGGTTGGGCATGATTATGTGCTGGTCCCCATCATTTCTCCTTACCGCGAAGATCGGTCTAGGGCTAAAGCCATTGTCGGAAACAAACATTTCATGGAATTATTTGTGAACAGCCCTTTGGCAGAGTGCATCAGCCGCGATGCAAAAGGGCTGTATAAGAAAGCGTTAGCCAACGAAATAACCAATTTTATTGGCGTTTCTGAATCTAACCCTTATGAACCTCCCGAGAATTCTGACCTTGAAGTTTTAACCTCTAAACAGACTATTGAACAATCAGTCCAGATTATTCTGAATCATCTACAAAAATTTTAACTAGAGACGTTAATTTTTTTAGCCATTGCTAGAAATCCTACCTTTTTTTAGCCTGTACCAGATATCCTATTTTTTGCGTGACAAAACTTAATCCCAGCAATACTACCATCACCAGCAATTTAGGGTCATTCCAGTATTTCTTAACCATATTAGCAGTTGACCAAAACCTTAACCTATAAAATTGCCGGAATGAACTTACTTTGCCCTTAAAAAAATAGCTGCCTTTTCCCCTGGTGTGTTAATAACCAAACCTCCTGTTTAAGCCAGCCAATTTGCTGTTGACATAGGATAGGTCTTCGCCAGTTAATATCTCCTTAAACCCGCCAACTTTTCCTTTCCTCATCTTAAAGCTGTTCTGGTCATTTAAGTTAACGGCCTGCAGGCGGTGATCTCCGGCAAAAGTGTTGATTTTTTCCATCTGCAGCATTCTATCAAAGGAACTGGCTTCAACGGCTCTAGTCAAGCTTGATTCTGATACTGAAATGGCTAAGAAATTCAACATTCTTTGCAATTCTAGTTTTGGATCACGATGGAGATTTTCATAAGCAACCAGCAAGAAATCTTGTGGCCGCCGCTCCATTTCCTCCGCCCATGAATTCATGAATTCGGTGATGGCCGGCAAAGTGAATTCTTCTCGGATAAATTGCGCTAGTTTGCCTTCATAGGCAGCATCTCTTCTTCTGGTCCATTCATAGTAATAAGACACCAGCACATCTTTAGGATCTCTAACCAGAAAAATAATTTTTTTATTTTTGAACATTCTTTTTACTCCCAGGGACTTGGAACCGCCGGCTTGGCGATAATTTCCTGTCCGCGGATCAGTCTTTATGTTAGCCAGACCGCTGCCTAAGGTCATTTTGTACAAGTCCAGATTCAACTTCTGGTTAAATTCCAGTGAAAGAGCTTGGGCCAGCAGCATCCGCACCCAGGTTCGCCCACTTTTTGGAAAGGAGATGATATATGCGTCAATCAGCGGGTTGATTAGCCGGTGATATGTTTTCTCAACTAGCGGCTGGGTAAGAATCCTGCTCCGAATACTTTTAAGGTTCATCATTATCAAGAATTAAGCTGCTCTTATAAAAATTATGGCTTTATTGGATGAAGCTTCATTAACCAACTAGTCTTTTAGTCCTGTGTTATCCCGAAACTATTTCCCTACGATAAGTTTCTGGGGGTTATGAAACTAACCCGACCAAAACTTATCGAGACAATACAAGCCATTTTTACACCCACAATCTTTATAAATAAGCCTTCAATTAAGTTGGCATCTATGTCTAAATCTGAAGTCAAGAAAGTAAGCCGGATCAAAACCAGGAAGAAGATATGGCATACCATCTTAGCTACTGCCGCTTTTGGCAAGAAAGAAATGGGTGAATCTTACCTGGGCTCAGCAGCAGAGGCGCTAAATCGCCAATTGAAGGTTAACCTTAAAGACCTGACTGGCAACATGAAAGACCAGAATGCCTACGTTTCATTTAAAATAACCAAATGGCAAGGCACAACCTTGGAAACGGCGCATACTGGATACGAATTAACTACTTCTTCAATAAAAAGAATGGTTAAAAAAAACGTCAACCGGCTGGATGATTATTTCTTGTTCAATACCAAAGATAAGCAGCCAGTAGTGGTTAAAACTTTGATGCTTACCATCAAGAAAATTTCGCGATCAATACAAACGCAGCTAAGAAAGGTATTAGGAGAAATTCTGGCTGAAGAGTTCCAAAAAAATGATTTTGACGCTGTTTTCGGCAATATCGTATCCTTTAAAACTCAGTTGCAGGCTAAGAAGCAGCTAGCCAAAGTATATCCGCTGAAAGAGCTGGCGATACGAAAATTATCGCTAATCTCCAAGAAAGATGCTGCAGTCAAGCAGGAAGCCCCGGCAATAGTTTCGGAAGGGGAGCTGGAAAAAGTTCAAGTAGAAGAGCCAGTGGCCAGCGTTTAGGGAAAATAGTTTTAAATTTTAACCAGGTGTAATGATGAAGCTTCTGGCATTTACTGATATCCATGAAGACAAAACAGCTTTGCACAGCCTAATGGAGAGGGCCAAACAGCCAGACATAGATTTCTTAGTTTCCTGCGGTGATATTTCTAACTTTAAGAGAGGGCTTAAAACAGTGTTGAAAGAGCTTAATTCTCTGGGCAAAAAGATTTATGTGGTGCCCGGGAACCATGAAGAGCCAGAAAATTGGTTTGCGCAGGTCTTGGCCGGGTATCCTCATTGGATTAATCTGCATCTGAAGGTAGCCAAGGTAGGGGAATACTTTTTGTTAGGCTACGGCGGCGGCGGCTTTGCCATGCAGGATGCCCGATTTAGAAAGGTTGCTCGAGAATGGTACGGCAAATACAAGGAAAAAAAAACGGTGTTTATCCACCACATGCCTCCCTTTGGCACTAAATTAGATCTATTGAAACAAGGGCATGTCGGCAACAAGGATTATGCCAATTTTATCCGAAGAATGAAGCCTAAATTGGCTATTTCCGGACATCTGCACGAGACGTTTGGCCAAATAGATGCCATCGATAAAACCAAGATAGTAAATCCCGGAGATAAAGGGATGGTCATTGAGTTGAAATGAACCGGCATACGATAATCTATACCTCTGATCTCCATGGCAATGAAGTGCAGTATCGAAAGGTGGTTGATTATGCGTCCCTGGTTAAGGCCTCCTCAGTGATCATCGGCGGAGATATTGCGCCGAAAGGTATGGCCGCAGATCAATACATTTCCACCCAGCGCCGATTCCTGCGGAAACAATTACCATCTATTTTACAGCCATTAAAAAATGCTGGAATTAAAGTTTATTTGATGATGGGCAATGATGACTGTAAAATCAACTTAGATGTCTTAGAACAAGAGAGTGGCAGGTCCTATTTTTTAATAAACAATATTAGGTTGACATTAACAGACAAATTTGAAATTATCGGATATTCATACGTTCCCATTACCCCCTTCGGCATTAAAGATTGGGAAAAGTTTGATTTAAGTGCAGTTCCAGAAAAAAATCACCAGGAATATTATCACAGAAAAAAGAATAATTATCAGTTGGAAGGATGGAAAAGCAGCCGCCAAGGATGGATCCAATTTAGATTTACCTCGGAAATAGAACCGCAGGATTCAATCCAAAAAGATTTATTTCAGACGCAGTTCAGGGATAGACCAGAAAAAACAATTTATGTGATGCATTCTCCTCCCAATGATACAGCTCTGGATATAATTAGTAGCAGGGAGCACGTTGGAAGCATAGCTGAACGTTTGTTTATAGAGCAGGTTCAGCCCTATCTTACCTTACATGGGCACATCCATGAGGCAGTGGCAATGTCAGGAAGGTTTAGGCAGGATATTGGGAAGACAATCTGCCTGGCTTCCGGCAACCATAATGTAGGAAAGAATGTAGCAATATTACTGTTTGATTTATATCACCCTGAAAATGTTAGAAGGGTTGTATTATAGTAAAAGACCATAAATAATCATACCACTCAGTTTACTGCGCTTCCACAAACACTTTCTTGACATTAACTGCTAAACCTTTCTCATTAGTGTTGATTTCTACTGCCGACATTAACGCTTCTCCAATGGCGATAAGCTCTTCTTTTAAAGACAGGACCGCCACAGTTTCTCCTTTTTTGAAATTTTCCAGCTGGCTTATTCCCGGGATGGCCAAATCGCGGCCATGCGACAAGCTGGCAATCGTCGTGTCAAAAATCCAGCATTTAGGAATCTGTTTCAAGGCCTTTTCTATCGGCTGGATGCAGTAGCGAAGGAATTTATCGTTGCCTTCTTCCTTATAAAAATAAAAGGCATCCTGCAGGTCGTTCAAAGTTACCAAGTCATCTTTCTCTGAAAATGGCCCAGCCTGGGTTCTTCGCAGCTCGGCCATGTGCGCGCCAAGGCCTAAGAGTTCACCCATCTGATGGCAATATTTTCTCACATATGTTCCAGCCTGGCATTTAATCCTAAATAAGACTTCTTGTTTTTCGATTTCTAAAATGTTTATCTCATATATTTCTCTGGTCCGTTCTACCCTCTTAACTGCGCTCTTGATAGGAGGCAGCTGCCTTATTTTACCGGTTAATTTCTCAAAAGCTGCTATTATTTTTCCCTCATCAACCTCTTTATGCAAATGCATCAGGCAAACATATTCCTTTGGCGCAGTCAGTAAAAACTGGGTTATTCGCGTGGCTTTGCCTAAAGCGATAGGCTGTACGCCGGTTACGGCCGGATCCAGCGTTCCAGAATGCCCGGCCTTAGAAATATTTAGGATCTTTTTAACATAATCTGAAGTTTGGTGGCTCGTCGGCCCTTTGGGCTTGTCGATGTTGACAATCCCGTACTGAATCAATTCTTCAGTGGTCCGTTCCTCTGGCTTTTTGCCAAAAGTCCCGTTTTCTTCCTTTTTGATGAATAATTGCCTAGACATTAATCAAATAATTATTAGAATTCTTTAAATAACTTGGGGTCTTATTTTTTATTTTAAGCTGGCTGTTTTTTCTGGGTTGCTTTTTGGACTGATTCATGAACGTGTTCATCATGCGCAGGTCCTTGGTGTTGATGTCCATCAGCTTCAGATTTGGATTCTTTTTGAGCTGGGGTTGTTTTTTTCCCAACTTTTTGTTCTTCCTTCTGGACCCCAAACAATTCGGCCGTTACTGCCCCTTTCTCATCCTTGGAAACGGTGACTTTAACATGATGCGGCGGATTCTTGATTCCATGCTTCCACAATTCATTATTTAAGGTTGTGCTTAGCCTGACATCTTCGGACTTCATATGTTTAGCCAGAAATTGCCGTAAGGCCAAAACCGCCTTTTTAGTGCGGTTCCAGTTAGGAACTTTAAGATATTCTCTGCGCAAAGGAACAGTATAGGTTCTTTCCAACATTTTACTTTCTGTTTTTGCCATGGCTTAGACCTTCGGATGTCCCCGTCTCCAGGTTCTTTTAACCGCCGTATGCCTGGAGGGATGGACTCTTCTTCCTTTGCCGTAAATCTTGAACACAGTCCAAAAGGGCGCCCACTTGGTATGCGTATGCAGCTTAATCAAGCGCTTCTTTTTAGCTGGATGTTTATAGCGGGTCATTGTATATCTTAATTGGTATTGTATAATGTATAATAGTTATTGTAATATATTATTTATTGTTGTTTGCGCTCTTCTTTGGCAATCTGCACTGCTAATTTGTCCAGGAAAGATGTTCCTTTAGGGGTAACTACCCGGCCTTTATGCGCGCCTTTTTGGGTTTGTTTAATTAAGCCCGAGCTTTCCAATTGCTGAAGAATAGTCCTGATGATTGATCCTGAGCCCTTGTAGAACCGTTCCGGCTTATGTCCGCGCCCTTTAAGACCGCCATATTTTGTCCTTAATTTTTCCGTGCCAATCGGTCCCAGCTTGGCAACTGTCCTCAATACAGCAGCCGAACGATTGAACCACCAGTCCAGTTTATCTGGCAGACGTTCCTTATGCCTTCCGGTTTTAACAAACGGGGACCATTCTGGAGCTGTTACCAGCTTTTGTTTTTTTAGCTCACCGGCAGCCTGATGAATCAAGGAATGCGGATTAACTGACAAGATATGAGTCATAATGGCTGTTGGTGAGGCAGTTATTTATAAAAGTTTCTAAGAGGTTTGAGAGAAAAAAGAAACTAATTGTGCGGCTTGGCATCAATTAACCTACGTCTTTGCAGCTCAGCTTCAAGTAAGATTTATATACTATAATTAATTAATTAATTTAATTAGATTAGGGCAATTTATGATTAAGAAAATTATGAGAATTAGACCTGTTTTATTGCTGTTGTTTTTATCTCTATTATCTTTGCCTGCAGTTCTAGCTGCTAATCCTTTCCAAAAGCTATTTCAAGGCGGAAGGAATTTTCTGGAATTAACCAAAAATTATGCTGATTCTACCCTTTTCTTTATCTTATTTACTATTTTGATAAGCATTTTTTGGATAGGAATAACTGTTTTAGGCCAGAAGCAAGCCTGGACCAATGAGCATAAGAATGCCATGTGGGCAACGGCCATTGCTTTAGCTTTTGGTACCTCCATCCCCTTAACGATATGGCTAACCAAGTTAGGGATTCCAACTGTTATTGAAAATTTGGCCAAATCTGTCTTTGTTCTAATTATAATTGCTGTCGCCAGCATTCTTGGAGCAGTTGTTTATAGGGCAAATACTGGAGAAAAATCAAAATCAATACCTTACATCATTGCTGTCGCAATTATCTTGTTGAATAACCTATTCTCACGAGACTTGTTGTATGGACCAAATTGGACTGAAGGATTAGGAGATGGGTTGGGTACGGTGCTAGATGTTATCATTATACTATCCTGGATTCTGATCATCATTGTTTTAGGCAGATATATTTTCGGCGTATTTAGCCAATTAAGCGGTAGTTTCAGGAGAACTACAAGTTCTACTGCAGCTACAACTGGGACTTCACCTAGTGCCACTACTGCTGGCAAAAAGAAAAAAGCTGTTAAAACATTAGAAAGAGTCTTGGCTAGAGCATTAAGAAAGGCCTACAAATATACCAGAAAAATGGATCAGGATATCGTGAAAGCCCATACTGAATCATTGAAAAATCCATCTAATCGGGCAAAAATTGCTGCTGATCTTGATGAAGCCAAAAAGTTCCGAGGCAACACTGTAGATATTGATGCTTTAATCACCGAAACAATTGACAAAGTAGACCAGATCATTGCCAGTAATCCAACTTTAGCAACAAGGTTAACTACGCTTAATAGAATGATTCAGAAGGAATTAGAAAATATAAAAAATCGATTAAATGGCTGGTCTACAATAAGGGCAATTAGCCTTCCAGCGTATTTAGCATCAGCAAAAACATCTGGAGAAAAGATAGAACAGGAAATTCTAGGATTAGAAGCCGACGTAAAGAACGTAACAAAATACCTTTAACCAATCACTACTTTCTGCCCTAAGACCTGCCTAAATAATTTTTATTATTAAGTCACTGCCCATTAGACAACTTCAGGCAGGATATATAAATAAGTAGTTATCTTATGGTAAACATGGAAAAAAGCCATTCCCTAAAACTCTTTGAAAACAGAAAAGTCCGAGTTCAATGGAATCAGACCAAAGAAAAATGGTACTTTTCAATAGTTGATGTAATTGAAATATTAACTGGCAGTTCAATTCCTAGAAGATACTGGTCTGATCTAAAAATCAAGTTGAAAGAAGAGGGTTTTGAGTTGTACGGTAAAATCGTACAACTAAAATTAGTATCCTCAGATGGCAAAAAATATGAGACTGATTGTGCTGATACTGAACTGCTTTTAAGAATTATCCAATCCATTCCTTCGCCTAAAGCAGAACCGTTTAAAGTCTGGCTGGCCATGGTTGGCAATGAAAGAATAAATGAAACCCAAGATCCAGAACTGGCTTTTGACCGGGCAATGAAAACTTATCTCCAAAAAGGCTACTCTAAAGAATGGGTTAATCAGCGGCTAAAAACTATTGAAGTAAGAAAAGAATTGACTAATGAATGGAACAAAGCCGGAATAAATAAAGAATCAGATTTTGCTCTGCTTACTAATGAAATAACCCAAGCCTGGTCAGGAAAAACCGTATCAGAATACAAGCAATTTAAGAATCTTAAAAAAGGAAATCTTCGGGATAATATGACTAATTTGGAGTTGGTTCTTAATATGTTAGCAGAAGCTACCACTACCGAGATTTCAAAAAAGGAAAGCCCTAAAACCTTTTACGAAAGCAAACAAATTGCAATTCATGGTGGAAATGTTGCTGGAAATACGCGGAAAGATATTGAACAACGATTAGGAGAAAATATTGTAACTAAAAAGAATGCCCAAAATATTTTTGCGGTTATGCACAATCCAGTAAAATCAAAAACTAAAGAAAAAAAGTAACTTAACCCAACTATTCACCTCTCCCATACCCTTAGTCCACCACTATAAATAAGAACCAACTATGATCTTTCTATCTCTTTAAAATCTTAAATGCCAGCTAAAGAAACTCTAACCAATCACTACTTTTTGCCCTAACGCCTGCCCTGGTAATCCAGCTTCAGCAAAAATGGCTTTAACGCTGCCCTTCCGGCCATGCAGTCCAGAAACTTGGCCAGTCAATTTTTTCCCGGCGGGTGAAGTCCAGGTAACCTGTCGGCCGATAACTTTGGCTGCTTCCTCAGGCGTATCAGCTACCTTAAGAACCATCTGCTTATTATGCTGATGATGCCTTCCTCTCCTGAAATTAATCACGATAGCTTCCATATCCAGACCAATATTAGTGGTTATTTATAAAGATTATGGGAGCAAAAATGATAAAAATGCGTGAAACCGCCTCACCTCGCCATAAATGACGAAGTTTCAAAAGAGGCGGTTTCTCAACTACGCATTTTTAGCATGCAAAAATTTCGCCCTAAAGGGCGGGGTTTTACACCCAGCGAAATTTTTTGCAT
>DATDXK010000029.1:0-3390 GCA_035289345.1 Candidatus Nanoarchaeia archaeon | reverse complement strand
TGCCAGCCAGCCACACTGATAAAACTGCAGTGGGGTTTAAATTTTATTGCCCCAGGTTTACCTTAAGCTACAGCGGCGATACGGAACTGACTGAAGAAATGGTAACTGGCCTAATGGGCAGTGATGTAGTCATATTAAATGTACCCTACCCTGGCGATAAGGCTCATGGCAAAAATTTAGATACGGCTTCAGCCATCCAGCTCATCGCTAAAGTACAGCCCAGATTAGCAGTAATCACTCATTTTGGATTAGAGATGTTAAAAGCTGATCCGCTGGAAGAAGCCAGGCAGATTCAGCGACTTACCGGAGTGCAAACTATTGCTGCTACAGATGGGCTGGTAATCACTCCCGAGAGTTATCGGAAGTACGATGGGCCGGTGAAAGGGTATCAGTAAAAATGTCTAGCCTTCTCAACCATCTCAAACTAACCCCATCAGCCAAATCGCTGCCAATCCCAGCAAACAACCAGCAGAGATGAAAGGCATGGCGGGATAAAACCTTTTCTCATCAGCTTTCCAAAGCAATATCCATAAAGCTGCAGCGGCAAAGAAAGGAATGATTAAACTTGGCCCTAAACCGATCTCTTTTAACACAATCCCGGCAAAGATTAAAGGAAAGCCGATATCTCCACCGCCCAATATGGCCGTCTTGACTTTGGTTTTAATTTTTTTAACCCTCGGCGACTTATCTTTTTTTCCAACAGCATAAGGTATCACTAATCCGGCAAACAGATGAGCTTTAGACTGTGATTTAGCTAAAGCAATCATGTGCTTAGAGCCCCAGACAGCATAGGCATCATAGGCCGAAATTAACAGCAGCAAAATGATGCCTGAAAACAAGTTAAATAACGGAACAAAAATTGCCGCCAATCCGCCGTAGATAAACAGCTCGGTGATATTTTGTATCCAGAAATTAGGTTTAATTATTCTCCACAGAGCAATCGTAACGGCAATAATTAAGGCGGCAACTACGGGAATGAAGGCTTGTAAAGCTGCAAATAGCGATAAACTAATGGCGATAAAGAACCAGATTCGCAGAACCAATACTAGGTCATATTTTAACAACAGCAGAAAAATACCCGTCCCTATCAAAATGGCGATAATTACTGGAAGAAAAACTGTTTTTTCCTCCACTTCCGGACGCTCGAAGAAAGGAATTTCTTTAAAGACAACTTCTTCGGAGGTGCTTTTTTCCTGATCAATGTACTGATAGATTACTGCCAAACCTAAGAATTGGGCCAGCAAGAATGAGATTAACAAAATCATAGTTATGGGAAGGGCATGTTTCACGGCTTAAAGAAAGTTCTGAAGTTATATATAAGTAACTATTAATCTGGTTTTTCTAATTAAAGGCCTTTTATTTTTTGGTAATCCTTAAAATTATTCCAGATTATAACTCGGTCGCCAACTTCAATTAAAAATTTCACTAAATTATTTAGTAATTTTAGGATCCTATCCCTGGATAAGAAACATCTTCCTTTTCTGTTTTTAGCTTGGCAAAATCCTTAAACAAGGGTATCTTTACTGGAATGGCAAACTTGGTAAATGTAGAAGTGACTAAGGCCTCTCCCTTGTCCAGGGAAGCTATATTTCTGCCATCCTGGCTCAAATCCTGCGGCGAGGATTCAATCACCGCCTGCCGCTCGGAGCCCATCTCCAGCCCTAAGATGATTTTAGTATTCATGTTAGCTAAAATATTTTTGGGAATATCTGAAGGTAATTGGGTTATAGCAATTAAGCCAACGTTAAACTTTCTGCCTTCCCTGGCAATAGTTTCAAAGATGTTGCTGCCTTCCTCCAGCACTTTTTTTCCCAACACGCGGGGAGCTTCCTCCAGCACGATAGAAATTACCGGCTTATCCTGGCTTTGCCCGGTCTTCTTGTAATATTTGTATCGCTCAAATATTTCTGAAGAAATTATCGTGCCGATTAAGATTTCTAAGGCTCCGCCAAAATAGCTGGTGTCAATGACCACTATTTTTCCCCGTTCCAGCTCTTGGCAAACGTCATTGATGGTGTTATCCCCGGCAACTTGATCAAAAATTCCTGTGCATTGCAATTGTCCGTTATCAAAATCCAGGTTTAACAAGGTGATTAATTTTCTTTTAACTACTGCCATGGTATCTTCATGAAAGCGGATATTTTCAATTTTTGTTTCTGCCAATAATTGATAGATCCATTCCTGCCTGAATTTTTTGTAATAAACCTGCAGGCATTGCCGCTGCGGGTCAGATAAGCTGATAGCTCCCTGAAAATGTTCCGGCTTCAATTTGGCTACGTTAAAAACCAAAGTTCTGGCGCCAGGCGGCGGATTACTGGGAGTATAATAAGTTATCTTATTTCTGTTGGGATGGTCCTTCAAGCCGATGCCTACGCGCCCATAATATTCATCATGCGGATCCAGCACTAAGATGCCAGAGTAGCCATAATTAGCCAAATCCCAGAGCATAGTGCTCATTAAATTAGATTTTCCTTTACCAGTCGAAGCTGGAATCAGCACATGGTGGCTCAAAACGTCTTGGCCAGGCAAACTGATCCTAAAATCAATTTCCCGGCTGCCGACTCTTAAATTGCCAATAGTTAAGGGAAATCTTGGAGAGGTGACAAAAGACAAATCTTCTTTCTTTATTTCCCTCACTTTGTTAAAAAAGCCCGGCAGCTTTTTACAGCTCTTGCTGCCTTGCTTAATATCCAGCAGAGGCTTAAGCAGCGCCAGCTGATAATTCCTTAATTTTTGGTCTAGGATGGAAAACTCGCCTTCTTCCAGGTTCATCCCAGCCACCAATTCCAAGTTCTGCTGGGAAATCTGGCTGGCATACATTAAATCATAAACTTGCAGGATGAAAGTGTCATTCTGGTCTTCCGCCACCAGCAATTCGCCCAATTCTACTTGCTGGTCAGCTTTAACCCGCATGATGATCTTGCTGAAGTCGCCGGAAATAATTTGCCCTTTAATCATATTCATATTTGTGCGCCGAGGACGGGACTTTCTTCTCTTAAAGAGGCGGAAGGAAGTTCGAACCCGCAAGACATAGAGTAGTATGGTATCAATCTACCGCAATACCAAATTATACGACCTTGGCTTTACACAACAGCAAAAAGCTTATATAGTTACTGATTAAATAATCAAGATAGGGTATCAACCTTCTGTAGCAGTCCAGTTATGTGATCTGCTTTTTATTTATGTTTGTTATCTAACAGATAGCCATGAATTTCTATATCAGAGATGTCTTCAATTGAAATTGAACAGTTTATGCAAAAAATTTCGCTGGGTGTAAAACCCCGCCCTTTAGGGCGAAATTTTTGCATGCTAAAAATGCGTAGTTGAGAAACCGCCTCTTTTGAAACTTCGTCATTTATGGCGAGGTGAGGCGGTTTCACGCATTTTTAT
>DATDXK010000028.1:0-8622 GCA_035289345.1 Candidatus Nanoarchaeia archaeon | reverse complement strand
GCTGGCCTGCCGGCAGGCCATAAAAAGGCTAAAGAGTTAGGCGTCTGGGAAGATTTTTTAAAATTTGAAGAGCGCTTCCGTAGCAAATTTTAAACGCCCACAGTGCTCAGCTCACGCACTAAAGTGCGAAGTTGTGTACTTTGAAAGTATACTTAACCATCTAAATTTTTATAAAAAGAAATCTTAACCCTTAAACAGAGGAGGTTATCATGTATAAAATTTCTGTCGAGGAAGTTAAGGCTAAAATTCTCAAAGGCAGCACTCTTGACCTTAAAGAGCTGGAAAAAAAAATCCAAGCCAAGATTAATGAGCTGTCAGGCTTGGTCAGCGAGGAAGGGGCAGCCTACATCATTGCTAATGAACTGGGCATTAATCTAGCTGGGAATTCACGGGAGATAATGAAGATTAAGGAGCTGTCTGCTGGAATGAGAAATGTTTCCACGGTTGGGAAGGTAGTCCGAAAATTTGACGTAAGAGAATTTAACAAAAATGGCCGTGGGGGAAAATTTTGTTCATTGATCTTGGGCGATGAAACTGAAACTATCCGAGTGGTGTTCTGGAATGATCAGGTGGAAAGCGCCTTTAATGTTAAAGAGCAGGACGTGGTTGTCCTGAAGGATGTTTACGTCAAGGAAAACAAAGGGGTAAAAGAGCTGCATTTTGGAGATGATGGGGGCATGGAAATAAATCCTGCCGGCATCGCCATCGCCTCCGTTCGTGAAGAGTCGGCTTTTCAGAGCAGTTACATTCGCAAGGAAATCAGCAGCCTGCAGCCGGAGGAGCAGAACGTGGAACTGCTTGGCACGGTAGTGCAAGTATTTGATCCGCGTTATTTTTTAGTTCATCCAGAAACTGGCCGCAGGCTTAGGGATGATGAAACAGGCCAGCAGCCAGCCTTATCTTATGTTCTTAATTTAGTTCTAGATGACGGGAAAAGCAATATCCGCTGTGTGTTTTGGAAGCAGCAAACTAACCATCTTCTTCAAAAGACTGATGAAGAAATGGCCAAATTTAAAGATGGCGCGCTTAGTTTTGAAGACATTAAGACGGAATTGCTGGGCGAACAGTTAAAGCTGCGCGGCCGAGTCAAAAATAATGAGATGTTTGGGAGGTTAGAGTTCAACGTGCAGTTTGTGGAAAAAGCTGATCCTAAGGAAGAATTAAGGAGAATAGAACATGGTTTGGAATCCACGGATTGAAATTGTTACAGGGGAAATTGAACGAATATGCCTCAGGAAGGCATATTCGTTTGCTAGCATCTTTAGTGATGATCCAGTTACTAATAGCGGAGCAATCATTGTTTCTGATGGAGCTATTGTTTCTGAGGGGGCTAATCGTATTTCAAAAGGCATTGAAGCAACTGCTGATAAACTGGTTGATCGAGAGTGGAAGTATGAATTTATAGTTCATGCAGAACAAGAAGCTATCTTTAGGGCAGCCAGGAATGGGAAGGCCACTGCTGGCGCGATAATGTATGCGCCTTGGATGGCCTGCACTCCTTGTGCTAAGGCAATTATTGCTAGCGGGATTACTACTTTAATTTGATACAAGGAGTTGATAATGCAAACTCCAGAAAGGTGGCATAAAAATATCGATCAGGCTTTAAATTTATTAGAAACAGCTGGCGTTAAAACTAAGATGTATGATGGTAAAATTGGTGAAGTGACTATCTTGTTTAATGGTTCAGATTACAGCCCATGATTAATGTTGAATTTATCTTTATTTTAATTATTCTGGCAATTTTTTCTTACCTGCTTTACAAGCTGGGGCAGTACCAAAAAGATGGAGAATGGAAGGATAAAGTTGGCAAATTACGGGCAGAAATAGCTGACAAGCAGCGTGCGGGCATAAAAGGCAAAGTGACAGAAATGTTTGCACCATATTTGGAAGGATTTCCTTTCAAGGCTTCCGAGTGCAAGTTTATCGGCGATCCGATTGATTATGTAGTTTTTGAAGGGTTAGATGAGAGGGATATTAAAGGCATCCATTTCTTAGATGTGAAAGCTGACAGTTCGGAATTAAAACCGCACCAGAAGCAAATTAGGGATATTATTGAGCAGAAAGCTAATCTGAGGTTTAGCACTTTTAGGTTTAGGATCAGATAGGACCAGATAAAATTAGATCGGTGATATGTCTAGATATTTTTACTTAACAAAAACGCTGAACAGCTTGCTTCCAGTAAGCATAACTGCAGTAACGATCACTGAAGCAGCAACAACCCCAGAGGCTATTGCTAGAAAAGCTTTTCTTTTTTTCATTCCCAAAAACCAGGCCGCTAGGGTTCCAGTGTAAGCCCCGGTTGCTGGCAAGGGCACGGCCACAAAAAGAGCCAGGCCCAGGTAGCCATACTTATTAACCAAACTTTCTACTTTTCCCCTTGTTCTTTCCATAACCAGGTCAAATGTTGCTTGATAAATTCCAAAGCGCATTAGTTGTGCGTGAACATATTCCAGAAAAAAGAACACTAAGGGTATAACTGCAATATTGGCAATAGTGCAAACAACCACAGCTACAACTGGATTTACTCCTGAAAGAATTGCAACAGGGATTCCTCCACGCACTTCTGAAATGGGCAGTGCGCTAAGGATTATTGCCGTTATCAGTTCGCTAACCATTTTTTGACAAATCAATTCTATTTATGCAAAAAATTTTGCTGGGTGTAAAACCCTGCCCTTTAGGGCGAAATTTTTGCATGCTAAAAATGCGTAGTTGAGAAACCGCCTCTTTTGAAACCTCGTCATTTATGGCGAGGTGAGGCGGTTTCACGCATTTTTAGCATTTTTTAGCTAATTATTTAATATCAATAATTCTCAATTTTGATCTTCACTTGATTGCTAATGATCCTAGCCTGGCAGGCCAGGCGGTGAGTCATGTCCCTATTACCCATTTCCTTCTCCTCCTGCGTCAATTGAGCTAAATGTTCTGCTCCCTCCACAATCTCGATTTTGCAAGTACCGCAGAAGCCAGAGCGGCAGCCAAAAGGGACAGCTAATTCTTCACAAGCTTCCATAATCTTTTCCCCATTTGGAAGTTCTACCTTTTTATCATCTAATTGAATCATCGCCATCAGAAGTTCTTACCTGTAAACAGGCAATTTTATTTAAAGATTTTGGTTCGAAGGAGTTTTTCTAATAATTAAGAGCTGCCGTAAATATATGAGCGATTAGTCACTGCAGGAAGCGCCTGCGGAGGGGGAATGTCCCTCACGGGGAGGTAACGGAAAACATCGGGCCCTGTTAGTTTCTCCGAATGAAATGAGGACGAGATTTTAATGCAATGTTCAGCGAAGCCGAAAAATCTCGAGTAAGCGGCCGAGCGTATTTTAGGGCAGGGCGGTATAAACTTCCAAGTAGCAAATGAGGGAAAACTTTATAAATCACTTATTATTACTTAAAATTATGGCAATAGATGGATATGTAACACAAACTTATCCGATTGAATGTAAAGGCAGAAATGAAGTTGGGGATGAAGTTCTGGACACTCCTGTAAGTGTTAAAGTTGAAATACATAAGAGTTCAGGAAGTAATATGATTTCGAGTAATGCTGAGTGCCCATACAATACAGGCGGACATGGGCAAAGATGTAAGGCTTCTCATCCAGATGTCGACAAAATTGGAGAAGGTGTTGGATGCCCATATAATTTTGATATTCCATACGCACTTGAAACTAACAAAGATTTTCCGAGACCTTCCGAAAACCTCTGGGTTTTAGTTAGGCACCGCAGATCATTTTAAGAAGAGCCCGGAGCAAAGCAAAACTTTATTAATCTTAAGCTAACAACATTAAACAAAGCAATAATCATTTAAGCTAACTAGCACTGAAAGCAATTAAGTGAGGCCATAAATAATGATTACAGAATTAACAGCAAAAAATTTCAAAGAAACAATCAATGGCAACTTGCCGGTGATTATTGATTTTTGGGCTTCCTGGTGTGGCCCCTGCCGCCTGCTGGCACCGATATTTGCGGAAGCAAGCCAGGATTATGTAGGTAGATTAAACTTTGCCAAGCTTTCTACGGAACAGTTTCCAGAGTTAGCGGAACAAAACGAGGTGCAGGGCATACCTTGCTTAATCCTGTTTAATAACGGGCTAGAAATTGGGCGCCTGATCGGCTTCAAGCAGAAAGTGCAGCTGAAGCAAGAAATTGATGAGCTGTTATGATGAGCTGTTAGCTACAATTTGATAGTTTTTTATTTATTAATCAGTTTTAGTTATTCTTTCCTAAATTATTTATAGTACCAGATATCAGTTTTATAAATGAGAAATTTACAGCCAATTATTGCTTTTCTTTACGATTGCGATTTGACGTTAATTCCTGAATACATGCAAAATCCGATGCTGAGGAGTTTTGGCCTTGAACCAGAAGAGTTCTGGCGGGAAACCTGGACTTGGATAGAACAGCAGGCAACCCTGGGCGTTAACCTGGACCCGGAAAATTCCTACTTAAACCTGTTTCTCAAATATGTCCAGGAAGGCCGGTTCCCTCCACTTTCTAATTCCCAATTGCGAGAATTTGGCAAAACTATCGTGCCTTTTCCCGGCTTACCGGACTTTTTTAAAAAACTTAAACTGCACATCGAGCATAATCCCAAATATGTTGAGCACGGGCTTAAACTGGAGAATTATATCATCAGCACAGGATTAAAGGAAATGATTGTTGGTTCATTGCTGGATGACCCTGAATATGTCACGGGGGTGTATGCTTCAGAATTTTTGGAAGAAAATGGCACGATTAAAGGGATTGCTCGTGCTGTTGGACACATGAAGAAAACAGAGTTTATCCATCTAATAAACAAAGGCGGCAATCTTAACAAGGATATTGATGTTAACGGCAAGATTGCTTACGAGCAGCGGCGAGTGCCTTTTGAAAACATGGTCTATGTTGGTGACGGACCGACTGATGTGCCTTGTTTTGCCACAATTAACAAAAGGGGCGGCAAAAGTTTAGCCGTCTATAACCCCGAATCAGAAAAAGCATTTAAGCAAGCCTGCCAGCTGCAAAGTGAAGGCCGCGTGTTTACCATTGGTCCAGCTGATTTTCAGCCAGGCAGCCACATTTATCGGGTAATGTTTCATTTAGCTGAACAAATTGCTGACAGGATTGTTAATGATCGCCGAGAGGAATTAAGAACCAAGATCGGGCCTGCGCTGCGGTTTTAATCACCATGATGCTAAAAAAAATACTGCTGGTGGCCTTTATGCTAGGCCGAATACGTACTAGAATATAACAAAAACTTAAAAACTTCTTTCCTTTCCAGCAATTGATAAATAGTGATGAATAGATTAGCCAAGATATATATTACTCGATTGCTGGTTACGGCAGCTGTTGGCAGTACCGCAGTAGCCTTATTTTCACCTCGCGGTTTAAACCTTAGCTATGGCCCAAGCCCGCGCTGCCAAGCCTTAGTTGAGCCTGAAAAGGAGCAACTAACATCCTATTGCCGAGGAAAAAATAACCGGCCTATTGAGAATCTAGTTTTACGAGAGATTTATCAGCAGCGGGAGACTAGATTATTAGAAAATAACTGTAATCCTGACCTGGAACAATGGCATTGCGAACGTGATTATCAATTAGCTGGAGAATATCGGGAGATTTTCTTAAAACAGTTTGGAAAATCGGAACAAAAATAATTGGTTAATGCCTCCCTAGGCGGAATAACTATTTTAATCCGATACTTTTTTATAGCCCGTTCATTTTTAAAAACAAATGGAATTAATAGCTCAAGGCGCAGAGGCTGTACTCTGGCTGGATAAGCAGAGAATTATCAAGGAGCGCTTGACTAAAGGATACCGTTATCCGGAATTAGATGAAAAAATAAGGAAGTTTCGGACCAGAAGGGAAGCCAAAATATTACAGCGATTAGAACAGCTAGATTTCCCGGCTCCGCATCTGCAGGATTTTTCTGATCAAAGAATGGTCTTGACCTTAGATTTTGTTCAAGGGCCCAAGTTAAAAGACATTTTATCTAAAACTAATGCTGCCCAATTGACTTGCGCGATTGGGAAAAATATTGCTGCCTTGCACAGAAACAATATTATTCACGGCGATTTAACTACTTCCAACATGATTTTGGATCAACAAAACAGAGTAAATTTTATTGACTTTGGGTTATCACAGTTTTCAGAGAAGATTGAAGATAAGGCCGTGGACTTGTTCTTATTAGAAAGGGCCTTAGCTGGCACTCATGGTGAGATTTACCCAGAGGCGTTTGAAAAAGTACTGGAAGCTTATCAGGATAATAACCAGGATGCCGGCAAGGTTTTAGAGCAGCTGCGGAAAGTTAAGGCTAGGGGAAGAAATAAGAATAAATAGCTCCATCAAAGGCCATAGCAATATAACTGTCTCACAATACGACTAACCTTAAATCTTCGCCATTGGCAGGCTAGAATTTAGGGGGTGGTTCTTACATTCATTTACCATCGTAGGATTTTGTTAATGTTCTTGAAGAAGAAAGAAGCCTTGTTTAATGGTTCTGGAGCTATGTCCTTTGAGCGTATAACTACGCCTATTGAATCATTACTTTATAATTGCCACCTTTCTCAATTTCTTGTTTAGCCTGATTAATATTGGTCATGTTATCATGTTCAATAACTACTTTTCCAGTCTTAAAATCTACCTTACACGATTTAATGCCTTCAATTTCAGAACAAATATCCTCAATTAGCATTTTGCAGGCCTGGCAATGCGTCCCCTTTACTGTAAATTCAGTTTTCATAAATCAGTCTTCATACAACCTTAAACACTCCCGGCCCGGCCATGCCCATCCCGCAGGTGAAGGTTATTTTTCCAGTTTCTGAAGGTGTAAAACTAATTGTTTTTATTTGATCATTAGACAATCGCTCCAAAATTCCTAATTTTGGTACGCTGATGATTTGTGCACATCCTCTGGCATTAGTCCCATCAATCTGCCATTCTACCGGGATTCCCTTTTTCAAAGTAAATACATTTGGTATGTAATCCAAGCCGTCAACTTTCAAACTAATGATTTGTTTGCCGTCGACAATATTAAATTGCATATCATCAGCAATATTTGCGGCATTGTCAGCGTCAGGTAATCCAATCGTGGCGCCAACTAAATTGAATCCCGGCGTTAAATTTAATATTCCTAAAACAATGACCAATAAAGCAGAAAAGATGGTGAAATACTTCTGAGTTATCCCTTTAGCAAAACTTGTAAAGGCTCCCAGTGAAATTAATGCCGGCATCGTTCCCAAGGAAAAAGCGAGCATAGTTAATGCTCCAGCAACAAAACTTCCTGTGCCTAAAACATATAATTGCAAAGCTTGCGTAAAACCACATGGGAGGAAGAAAGTTGCTCCGCCAAATAAAAAAGCACTGCCAGGCTTAAACATTTTTTGTTCACTGGCCCCGTAGATTCGATGAGCAATAAATTTAGGCATCTTAACTTGGATGTTATTCAGCCAAGGAAACACGTTTAGCAGCTGCAAGCCAATAATGACCATTAAAATACTGGCAATAATCGTGATTGTTCCTGTTACAGTTGGCGAGAGAGTAAACACTGAGCCTAACGTGCCAATGGCTCCGCCTAACACAGTATAAGAGATGATTCTTCCTGCATTAAAATACAAATGGGGCTTAAATTTCTGTTTGCTGCTAAGATTGGAATTAAGTTGGCTATATTTATTAACGACAGCTAACAGCAATCCACCGGCTACTGCTAAACAAGTAGAAGTGCCAGCTACCAGCCCGATTAAAAATACCAAGCCGTAACCCATATTATCAGTCACGCCCAGATCTTTGGGCAATATTTCCAATTGGCTTAACAAAATGTAGGCGCCAATCATAACTACCAGTACAGAACCAATTTCTGTCCAGCGCGACCTATCTTTAGTAATTAATTTGGCAGATAATCTAGAAGAGTCCTCAACCAGGTTTAAGGCATATCCTTTATCTTTCACTGCTTCCTGCAGTTGTGCTAACTGAACCTGCTCTAAGCATTTAACTTCCACCTGATCTTTAGCCTTGCTGGCCTTAACTTTCTCTACGCCGGGGACTTGCTTCAGCTTTCTCTCCAGGAGAACCTCACAGCTGGCGCAAGTCATTCCGGAAGCGTTAAAGGTTAGGTTTTTCATGAGTTAAGGATTTTAGTTGTTTTTTAGGCTAAAGATTTTACTTTTTTTTATTTTTATCATTTTGTTTAACAGGTTTTAAGGTTTCACGGAAGGATTCCTTTTTTTGTATCTGTCGTTATCTCTCTTATATTTAAGTTAATCCTTTCCAATTAATCATTACCTTCTCTTTCTTCTATTTCCAGGCTGAGTTTCCAGCCATAATTTCTTGATCAATAGCGCTAATGCGACCACTACCTCGATAAGGATTAAGTAATACAACAGCACCATTAACCATCCGCCTAAGCCATATCCCATCATTCCATATCCCCAGCAAGCCATCTTTCATCACCGCTATTATTATGTTAAATTATTTATGTATTATTATAATCTTCTTTTTATTATCATTTATTTATGCAAAAAATTTCGCTGGGTGTAAAACCCCGCCCTTTAGGGCGAAATTTTTGCATGCTAAAAATGCGTAGTTGAGAAACCGCCTCTTTTGAAACTTCGTCATTTATGGCGAGGTGAGGCGGTTTCACGCATTTTTAT
>DATDXK010000027.1:0-12006 GCA_035289345.1 Candidatus Nanoarchaeia archaeon | reverse complement strand
ATAAAAATGCGTGAAACCGCCTCACCTCGCCATAAATGACGAGGTTTCAAAAGAGGCGGTTTCTCAACTACGCATTTTTAGCATGCAAAAATTTCGCCCTAAAGGGCGGGGTTTTACACCCAGCGAAATTTTTTGCATAACTAATGTGGGCGTGCCGGAGCGGTCAAACGGGCTGGTTAATTTTCTGATTAAATTCAGAGTTAGGCTAGGCTTAGGACAATCTGGCAAAGGGTGTGATGAGCTCTCCTGAGTGATGATTGTATGACACCCAGTGGCTTAGTGCCTACGCAGGTTCGAACCCTGCCGCCCACACTCCCTTTTTATAGAAAAGTTCTATTGTTAAATATATTTAATTGGCGTTAATAAAATGTTACATTCTAATTGTGAGTACTATAGAGTGGTTATTGAGTGGCGAGGTTTATATATTACCACTTATTTAATAGACTAAAATGACTGAAAAAACTTTTTCACCAAATGACCCAATGATCAAGAGAAGAATCAGAGCTAGAGCCACTGATTCCGTTACTGAAAAGATTCAAGCAATTAGAAAGATTGCCGGATATGTCAGTAAAATTTCTAGTTTATACCATGATCAATACGCTGCTGCTCATTTAGTAAGACGCTATGTTACAGGCTTTCCAGAAAGATCTTATACTCTCGAATCATTAGAATCAATCGGCGACAGGGTTAAAATATTTTATATTGAACAGAAAGCGCTCTACGACCGAAGGGAAAGGCATGGTGTTGCTCATGCAATTAATCTTTTAGAGGAACTATTTGAAGACCAAGGTGAAAGGGAATCAGGAAGCAATTGTGTTGCCAAGTCTAGCAGGAAACCTTCTTTGGTTGATTATGATGAAAGTCATGAACACTATGGGAAATGATATATAGCTAGTGTGATAAATTATCGAACTAAGTCTGGTCACTTGCTATATATGATAAAAATGCGTGAAACCGCCTCACCTCGCCATAAATGACAAGGTTTCAAAAGAGGCGGTTTCTCAACTACGCATTTTTAGCATGCAAAAATTTCGCCCTAAAGGGCGGGGTTTTACAGCCAGCGAAATTTTTTGCATAAAAAATAATTTACCTGCGCCAAAAATAATTTAAACCCTAGCTGCTTTCCTTGGCTATGCTTACTCATTGTCCGGAATGCCAAGGAAAATTACACGAGGGCCAGCATAAGTATGCTGACGGCTTATTTATGGTCGCATACTGCAAGAAGTGCGGGTTTAGGGAGGAAAGGAGTCCTTCTTAAGCTCAACTGGGCTTTTTCCGGCCACCCCGGGCAAAAAATTTAATAACTAACGGCCTTAATTGCTTACTTGTTGGGCCTATGGTGTAACGGATAGCCTCTCTAGAATATGATATTCTGGGATATCAAACGCCCGGCTTCGGCTGCTAGCAGATGAAACCGGACAATCAGGGTTCGAATTTTTAAAACGAAAGTCCCTGTAGGCCCATTTTAAACCAATTCCTGCATAAGCAGTTTTGGTTTCTTTGGGTTTCTTCTACGTAATATTTATTAAGCTTAAATAAAATAACTGATAATATCAACCAATAATCTACAATTTAAAGGTGAACATAATGGAAAAAGAAATTCTAGTCAACCAGTCGGTAGCTATTCTATGCGATGGTAACAACGTGGAAAGAAGCATCCATGAATTAAGCGGCAATAACAATACCATGATCAATTTTGACAAGATTATTCCCAAGCTGTTAAGCGGCCGGGGATTAAACCGGCTGATTTATTTCAGGGAAGGGGAGAATATCTCTTCCAAGTTGGCTGAAAGGTTATATAACAAATATTACGGCTCGGTTGTTCCCTGCCATAAATCAGCGGACATCCCCTTATCGATTAAGGCCACTCAATTAGCTCCCAAGGTGGATACAATCATCATCATGTCTGGCGACTCTGATTACGTTGACCTGGTAAGCCACCTTAAGTCTGAAGGCGTAAGAGTTGAAATTTCTGCCGTGAAAGAAACCACCGCTCGCGTGCTGATTGAAGAAGCTGATTACTTCCATCCGATTACCAAAGACGACTGGTTTGCCTACAGCTCTATGCGGCCACATCATCGGCCGGAAAAAAAGATCCTGCCGCAAAAATCACAAGCTTAATACTTACTTTTTATCCCAAAATTTATTTAAAGAACTGGGCTTTTTCCCAGCTATGAACTTATTTCTGCCAACTACCTTGGAAGAAGGCCAGAAGCATTACCAGAACTTTGAGCAGTTTGATGTAGTTTTTATTACCGGAGATCCTTACTATGACCATCCGCTGAGCGGCATAGCTGTCCTGTCAAGATTGCTGGATCGCCAAGGATATAAGATTGGAATCATCGCCCAGCCGGAAACTGACCAGGAATACCTGGCTTGCGACCGGCCGAAATATTTTTTCTGCATCACTTCCGGCCTGCTGGACTCCATGCTGGCTAATTATACCCCCATGCTGCGCAAAAGAGAAAATGTCCTGGTGCCCGAGCGCGCCATAATGATTTACACTCAGAAAGTAAAGCAATTGTTTAGGGAGGCTATCACTATCTTGGGGGGAGTAGAAGCCACCATTCGCAGATTTACTCATTTTGATTACAAGGAAAATAAATTGCGCCGTGGAATTTTAAACGACAGTAAAGCCGATTTATTGCTTTTCGGCAATGCTGAACGGCCGCTGCTGGAATTGTTAAACCGATTCCAAGAGATAGGCTATACCTTAGGAAGCTTTGCTGAAGCCAGGGATAAATTAAATTTATCAACCTTAGATGGCGCAGCCTTCAGGATCAGCAAAAATGAAGTCAGTTCCAAAATAAAACTGCTGCCGGGTTATGAAGAATGTCTCCAAGATAAAGAACAATTCAGCCGTTTGACCAGGATGCACTATCTGCTGCCAGAAAGCTCATTCATCGAGCCCTGCGGGCAGGGATTTATCCAGCATAACCGGGCTTCTCTGCTGCTTACTGAACCAGAGATGGATCTCATTTATGGTGCACAGTTCAGCAGGAAACTTCACCCTCATTCCAAAAATCTGGCCAAAAATCAAGCCATGGTTGACCGGCTGGAAACTTCTGTGATCATTGGCAAGGGCTGCTGGGGCAGCTGCAATTTCTGCATTATTCCCTTAGTGCAAGGCAAGGAAGTGGCGCACAGGAGCAGGGAGAGCATTTTAAGTGAGATTGAAACTTTATACCAGCAAGGATTCGCCAAAATCAACGATCTGACGCTGCCCACCTTAAACATGTATGGCTCCTATTGCGCCCTATATGATCAGGAAGAGAAATTATTCTCGCCAATAGTTAGGGGGCAAATTATAGTGTATAACAAAACTAAATACTGTAACCAGCAATGCGCCGGCTGCCCCCAGCGGATGCTGCGTGGTGATTTATATCCCCTGCTGGAAGAAGTAGAAAAATTGCAGCAGAAGTATCCCGGAACTGAGCTGGAACTGCGCAGCGCCATCCGCCATGACCTGATTCTGCAGCAAAAAGATTTATTCAGGAAGATCATGCAGTTTACATCTCGCTTGAAAATTGCCCCAGAGCATATCTCGGAAACGGTGTTAAGGCAGATGAATAAAAGCACTAGAGCTGCCTTTGAAGAATTCCTGCAGGAGTACAAGCTGATTAACCAAGAGCAGGGAACAAACAAGAACCTGGTGCCTTACTTTGTGGCTGCCCATCCTGGATCAACGATTGAAGACATGAAATTGCTGCGACAATTCTGCAATGAGCAGGATATTTATGTCAATCTAACCCAGGTGTTTACTCCAACGCCGGGAACAGCTTCCACCGCCACATATTACACTGGCCAGGATACCTTCACCAAGCTGCCAGTGCATGTACCAAGAACATTCAGGGAAAAAAAGGACCAGAAGAATATCCTCTTGAATGAAGTTTCTAAAGAAGTTGCGGCTAGTGACGAGCAGGGATGAACAGGGATGAACAGAAAGGAGAACTATATTTTTGCATTCAACGTCAGCTGTTTCTCGACCAAAACGGAATTTTTAGTCCCGCAGGACATAAAAATGAAGTGAGAGCGCAGGCGCAGGAATTTGACGGGAAAGAACAGATTAGGATCATAACAGTAATAATAGCAATAATAGCAATAATAGCAATAATAGCTATGAATTTATTACAAAATAGAAATATAATCCTTATTATCAAAATAATTAGGAGTAAATTATAACCTCATGAACCTTCAACAACTGCAGGAAGAGTATCAGGGCTGCCAGAAATGCCCTCTCCTAGTTGGCAATAGGACGCAGGTAGTATTTGGCTCTGGCAGCCCTAATGTTAAAATTATCCTGCTGGGGGAAGCCCCGGGGGCCAGCGAGGATAAACTGGGTGTGCCGTTCTGTGGCCAGTCTGGAAAAGTTTTAGATATCTTGCTGCAAGCCGCCGGCTTGTCTAGAAACGAGATTTTTATTACTAACACCATTCTTTGCCGCCCGCCAAATAACCGCGCTCCAGTCTCAGAAGAAATCAATAATTGCCATCCCCGGCTGGAAACGCTGTTGGCCATAATGCAGCCAAGAATTATTGTTACCATAGGCAATTTTGCCACTCAATGTATTCTTGGCAAAACTGGGATCAAGGCTTTGCATGGCAAAATTTTTGAGCATAATGGGATGAAAGTTGTTCCGGTGATTCATCCTGCCAACTATTTGTACTCAGGAAGA
The DNA here is from genome assembly GCA_035289345.1 of Candidatus Nanoarchaeia archaeon. Classification (GTDB taxonomy): domain Archaea; phylum Nanobdellota; class Nanobdellia; order Woesearchaeales; family GW2011-AR9; genus JAGVYX01. The sequence continues at coordinate 7,331 of DATDXK010000027.1, read as the reverse complement.
AACCCCCAGTTGCTGGAGGAGATGAAACAGGATTTCAAGGTCATTGCTAAAGTAGTTGCAGATTCACAAAAACAAAAGACACTGGGCGAGTTTTAGTGAAGGAAAATTGATTTAAAAAAAATGTGAATTAATCTGAAAATTCCCACACCAGATACTCATCTCAATTTAAGTGACCACTGCTGCTCCTGGCGAACAGCTTTAACCGCTTCCAGGCCATACATTTCTGACTGGTGCCTTTTACGAACAACAATATAAATTACAATTGCTGACAGCAGCAGGCCTAGGCTGAACAGTATCCCGATGCTGGCCGCTTTTTGCGTGGTGATGAAATCGCCTACGGCTGCGCCTACCAGATTAAGGCTGAAGCGGCGGTTAGGCTGTTCAGAAAGAGCCGCTTCTGGAGGCGCTAGCTCAATAGTATCTGCTGCTAATTCTGATTCAGCAGTGTTGATATCAGCAGCAGATTCTAAAGACTCAATATCCTCAACAATATTTTCATCTTCAGCATCCTGCTTGGAAACTACTTGCGAATCTGACGAGGCGCTGCTGCTGGAACTGCCGCCGCCAGAGGCACCACTGGAAGAACTTCCAGAAGTGCTACCTGAAGAGCTGCCAGGAGTGCCGTTGGAATCATCTGAAATCAGTTCAGTAATCTGGAGGCTAAGCTGAGCATCTGTCTCATCAACCCCATCAGAAATGGTCAAAATGATGGTATAATTATTTTTAGACTCGTAGCTATGTGTGACACTTGGCCAGGCTGCCGTTTGGCCGTCACCAAATCTCCAAGAGTAGCTTAATTGCTGGCCGTCAGGATCACTGGCGGAGCCAGAGAAAGTTATAACCGTACCAGTTGTAAAGGAAGAGCCATTGCTAGGGACAGTGATTAATACATTCTCTGGATCACGATTGCTGATTACTAAAGATAATGATGAAGAATTGGCAGCATTAAAGACTGAATCTAGAGCTTGGATCTGATAAAGATGATTTCCAGGGATTACTGAAGTGTTCATCCGGTAAATATATTTGCTGCCAACTAAACCTGTGCCATTCTCCGGGCTTAAAGTATAATTAACTAACTGCCCGGTATGAGAAGAGCTAACCAGCACTGCCGCCAGGTTGGGGTCGCTGACAGTTGCTGTTATTTCAATAGTGGAATTAACCAGCAAAGGCCCTCCACTATTGGTTACATTAGCAATTAGCGGAGCAGTTCGATCAATGGTAATGGTCCTGAATTCCGTGGCATTGCTGTTTCCTTGGTCGTCAATGGCTGCTGCGGTAATAACCCAGCTGCCCTCAGCCAAGGAAGAAAGGTTTAAGGAAGCCATCCAATAATTGGAGCTGTCATTTATCCCCGTTAAAGAGAAGGAGTTATTGCTGCCAGTTACTAGGCTGTTATTAACGATACTGCTGTTTACTGTGAAATTGACCGCACTGATCTGCCTGCCCTCAACAGCAGAAGCAGTAACATTAATAATAACTATCCCTTCCTTGGCTACGCGGTCAGCAAAATTAAATGAAACAGAGGGAAAAGCTGCTTGCACCGTGAACTGTAATGTTTTGCCGACAGCTGTGGTTCCTGCTAAATCAGAAGCATAGATTCTGTAATAATGAGTGCCAGTGCTGGCATTAGTGATATTGAAGGAATAAAAAGTAGAATTAATGCGGTTCATAGTTAGGTTAGCGCCATCTAATTCTAGCAATGCCTCAGATAGCGCTACATCAGACTGGATCTCCATAGAAAGGGAGTTTTTCTTTATCGACAGATTATCATCCGGGAAAATAAGAGTGATTTCCGGCTTAAGCGCCAGATACAGATCAATCCGAGGAAAGATCAGGCTGTTTCTGTTATCGGCAATGGCTACTCCTTTTTTTAGCCTAAGCTCGATATCTGCCGGAGTCAGTATCTGATTATGCACAGCTGAAAAATATTGCTTAATCAGCACAGCTGCTCCAGCCGCATGGGGCGCGGACATGGAAGTTCCCGTCCTTGACGCAAAATTTCCATTGGTGGAAGCAGAAATTATGGATGAACCTGGAGCTAGAACGTCTAAAATTTTAGCGCTGTTGGAATAACTTGCTATCAGGTCACTTTTAGTGGTTGAGCCTACTGACAGGGCTTTGGAAGCACAAGCTGGTGAGCTAAGCCCGTCAGCATACCCGCTATTGCCGGAAGCTACGCTAACCAGGATTCCTGCATCCGCGGCATTATTCACGGCCATCCCCAGGCTGCTGGCATCACAACTCTGGTTGTTAGAGCTGCCATCGCCTAAGCTTAATGAAATTACTGAAATTGATAAGTTGGCGGCATTGGCGATACACCAATCAATGCCGGCGATAACCATGGCTTCCGTGGTAGTGCCGGAACTGCCAGGGAAAACTTTTACTGCAGCAATGTTAGCGCCAGGAACCACGCCAGAATAAACTGTATCATTAGCCGCGACAATTCCCGCAACGTGAGTGCCATGCCCGTTCTGATCCAGCGGATCGGCATTATCTTCGGCGATATTATACCCTTTAATGCGGCATTGGCCGCTAATTACCTGCCCAGAGCTGCAATTGCCAAAAGCGCTGTGAGTGTAACTGATTCCGGTGTCAACCATGCATACTGTTTGGCCTGCGCCAGTAAATTTAGTCTGGTTAAACGACAAAACCTGAAACGGAGGGACATTAATTAAAGGCACTGAACGGTCCAGAAGCAAGTTGACCTGGCGGTCAAGCCTGATTTTAGCTACATGGTAATCCTGCTGCAATTTTTTCAAGCCCTTTGCAGTAACCTGCCCAGAAAAGGCATTGATAGTTGCGTATTGATAAGTTAAGTCAAATTCCTGTGCCCTTGTACCTAACAGCCACTCCTCTTCTTCTAATGACAAGCTGTCCAAGACCTTCTCCTGAGCCTTAGAAATTATCTCCTGCTGCTGATTAATACTCAGGGCAATCCCGGTCGATTCTGCTGGTTCATGAAGCAAGACAATCACAGCCACTTCACTGGAATCCTTCAGCTGCTGAACAACTGCCGAATCAACTGAAGCTTCGGAAATATCCACCAGAGCTCCAGTTATCCCGCCCTGAGTGATCAGGAAATAGCCGCTAATAAGCAGGATGATAATTAAGAAAATTACCTCAGTGGTAGGCTGATGATGTTTCTGTTTCAATCCTGCCCGGTGAGATTTATTTAATTTTCTTTTGGCCATTTTAGGTCGTTATTATCGTTTCATTATTGTTGTCATTAGCATACACCCATTTTGTCCAGGAAGTCCAGTAATTAGTTCCAATCCTATTTTGAATTTATTCATTTGAATTGATTCACCTGATTTTAATCCCTATCGTTAATGTTCATGGCCATTTAAGAGAATGGCTGCCAGTAATTTTGTTTAACCAATGACGAGCTGATCCCTTCACCGATGTTAAAAAAAAAGGAAGACAGCACTGAGGCCAATGAGCTGAACAGCCCCGTTCTGGCCTCATAGGTGGCATAAGAAACTTTCTGGAGGTTATATTTTTCTTGGATATATTTCTCCAGCTCAGCCTTGCCCCCCACAGCATCAATGAGGCCTAGTTCTTGAGCTTCCACGCCCAGAAAAAATTCTCCTGTAGCTATCTTTCGTACTTTGTCATTAGTTAATCCGCGGTTGAGAGCTACTTCTTCAATGAAAAAATCATGGATGGTCTTCAACTTCCCTTGCAAAACTGTTCGTTCTTCTACTGTAGGTTTTCGGAATGGTGTCCCTAAATCTTTCTTATCGCCAGCCACCAGCCGCTCATAGCCTACACCATACTCTTCCAGCAATCCGCTGAATTCCAGATAAGATGAAATCACGCCGATACTGCCAGTGATAGACATCCTGTTGGCCATGATAAATTCAGTAGAAGAAGCTACCCAATAGCCTCCGGACGCGCCAACTTCCCGGATGATAGAAATGACCGGCTTTTGCGCCTTCTTAACGGCCGCAGCAATTTCATCAGAAGCGACTGCTGAACCGCCGGGAGAATTGATTTCCAACACAATTACTTTTATCCGCTGATTCTCATCAGCTTCCTCGATAAAATGAATTATGTCTGATGAAGAAACAGTTGCTTCACCTAAAAGCATAGAACGACCAGAACCAACAATAGTTCCTTCAATGGGAATAAGGGCAACATTGCCCAACCTGGAGCCGTCCATAGAGCTCAAGCTTAAAGGCAGAATAACCACCAAAATGAAGATAACTGCAGCAACCGTCAAGATAATCGGCTTATAATTATGTTTATTATTATTACTAACAACTAACACCCTCTTTTCCATGAGTTTTGGAAATGAAAATATCTATATAAAGCTAGTGGTTAGGCAGGCTCTGTAGAAAGTGCAGTGGCCATCAATTCGCGAAGCCCTTAGTGATAACAAATTCAGCCGAGAAGGGAGTTACCACCACGGGGAACCTCGGCCTTTAAGATACTAGCAAATCTTGTTAATTATGGAACTTGTTGAGATTTGCTAGTATAGTAAATCGCATGGTGTAATGTTCCATTACTTTTGGGATTTACTATAAAAAATCTAGTGCTGAGCCTGATGGCCACCGAGCGCAGCGAGACTTTCTGCAGAGCCTTTAAATGCAAAATTGATTAAATTGTTTTAAAATCATTTTGACAAGCTATTCAAGATTCTATTCAAGATTCTTAAGAGATTTATTATGAAGCTAAATTTAATTTACTATTCTATTTCCTGGCCAGCCGGTCCAGTTCATCGATCTCTGCCCGTTTTATCTGTAAAATGGCTTCTGACAGCTTCTCTACTGCTTCACCGATGATTTTAGATTTCTGTGCCTGCTTGAGCAATAAAATGATCACAATCAATGATTCAATCAGCAGAATTAAGACAATGACTGCAAAAGTAAATACAACTTCCACTAATGGAACATCTATCCCAAAGACTAGCATAATTATTAATAGTAATTATATAACTTATAAAGATTTCTGCATAGCCGGTATCTCCTCTGCTATCGGAGATACTGGTTCCATCCGACATCTTTTTAAACAGAACGCTATTTTATCTTTATAAGGAGATGTGGGTTTTTGCTTGCCTGAATCCTTGAAAATAAGGAGATGTGGGTTTTTGCTTGCCTGAATCCTTGAAAATTTATAACAATGGAGGCTTAAAATGGGATTATATCAATACGTTAGGGAAGCATGGAAGAGGCCGCAAGCTAATCCGCTGTGGCGGGAAAGATTATTGCAATGGAGAAAAGAAGATTCAACTGTTAAATTAGATCATCCCACTAGGATTGACCGCGCTCGGTCCTTGGGATACAAGGCCAAGCAAGGTTTTGTAGTAGTCAGGCAGCGTGTTCTTCGTGGAGGACACCGGCGTAAGAAGATTAAGGGCGGCCGCCGTTCTAAACGTTCCGGAACTAGGTTAAATCTGGATAAGAATTACCAGTGGATAGCTGAAGAAAGAGTACAAAAAAAGTATCCCAACCTGGTTGTATTAAATTCTTACTGGGTGGCCAAAGATGGAGCTTACATCTGGCATGAAGTAATTTTAGCAGATCCTGACCATCCGGTGATAAAAGCTGATGCCAATTTAGCCTGGTTGCAGACCAGAAAGAACCGCAGCCGAGTGTTCCATGGCAAAACCTCCGCCGGAAAGAAAGGCCGCGGATTAAGATAATCATTCAGATAATCAAAAATTAGATTAGCTTAAGAGCTGGTGTCTTTGACTATTGTACCTTAAAATGAATCCTGCTTTTGAGAAGTGTATGAAAGGCTTTCTTTACCTAGGTATGCCTGTAGCTGCTTGGGCGCTGATTCATAATCAGCTTACCGATGGACGGCAAGGCGGGCTAATTCAAGAATATTTTAAGCCAGTGGCGGTAGAATTCCGGGAAGCAACTGCCGATGAGATAACTGACTTGGTGATTGTTAGCGATAATGGCACTAGATACTTGTTTGTAGGGTCAACTGAATCAGGAGGCAGGCAGTATCGGAGCATTGATGAAACGGTAAGCGTGATTAAAAACCTGGACCTTCGGGAATTATATCGGCTTAAATTAAATGCCCTTCAGGACAAGTTAAATAGGATAGGAGACTATTAAAGACTATTAAATGCCAGAATGCTTTTCTAGAAGTACAATTAGGTGTTATGGATAAAAAAATTAGCCTGCTGGAAGAGGCTGTCAAGGGAGATTAATCATGAAAAAAGCATTACTATGTTTTCTAGCAGTACTGGTTATCGCTAGTTTTTTTATTTCTGATGATGAAACTAGTCCCGCAGAGGAAGGAACGATGGAAGTCTATTTTTGCCCGCAGGATAATTGCGAAGGGCAATTAGTTGCTTTTTTGGATTCAGCGCAACAATCAATTCATTGCGCGTTATTTGATGTAGGCTTGGAATCAATACAGCAGAAATTAGCTGAGAAAGAAAAAACAATTGAGGTTAAAGTTGTAACAGATAATGATTATCTGAGAAAATTTCCAGAAGATTTTGTTAAAGCCGATAAGTCTGGATTGATGCATAACAAATTCTGCATCATTGATGGGCAGAAAATTTTCACCGGTTCGATGAATCCCACGTTTAATGATGCCAATAAGAACAATAATAATCTTCTCCTAATTGCTTCCCACTACTTAGCTGAAAATTATGAAGCTGAATTCCAAGAATTATGGCGGGGCATATTCAAGAAGGGCAATTCAGTGAAATACCCCGAAATTACCCTCTCTGGCATTGAAATAGAAAATTATTTTTGCCCTGATGATGATTGCATTAAACAAGTGGTGGAGGAGTTAAAGCAGGCCCAGCAATCAATCTACTTTCTGGCTTTTTCTTTTACCAGTGAAGAGATTGCCAGCATCTTATTATTAAAAAATTTAAATGGTCTTGAAATTAAAGGCGTGATGGAAACTAAGCAGATCAGTGAATATTCTCAATTTGAGCGCTTGAAAACTAATGGCATTAAGGTGATTAAGGATTCTAACCCCAATAATCTTCATCACAAAGTTTTTATTATTGATTCTGAAACTGTAATCACCGGTTCATTTAATCCCACTAATGGCGGCAACAGCCGAAATGATGAGAATATCTTGATCATTAATGATCGGGACACTGCTAAATTATTTCTGCAGGAATTTCAGCAGCTATACGTTATATAGCTAGTGCGATATGTTTTATGAGGATTATTATCACTGGCTATGTATAAAAATGACTGGGAGAAGTATAGTTATGCAAAAAATTTCGCTGGGTGTAAAACCCCGCCCTTTAGGGCGAAATTTTTGCATGCTAAAAATGCGTAGTTGAGAAACCGCCTCTTTTGAAACCTTGTCATTTATGGCGAGGTGAGGCGGTTTCACGCATTTTTATC
>DATDXK010000026.1:0-2492 GCA_035289345.1 Candidatus Nanoarchaeia archaeon | reverse complement strand
ATTCTCAGCATGCCTTGCCTGGTTGCATTTTAACTTTAACCTTTAATTTCGACCTCTTTAATCATTAACTTTAACCTCAATCCTTAGCATATTTCTCGCTGTCCCAGACGTGCTGCAGATTATCTTTTCTCCAGATAAGATAGTTGTCCATAACTAGGCAATCAATTCCCGTGCCCATCATGCAGTTATAGGCATCTTCCGGCGTGCAGACTATAGGCTCGCCACGGATATTGAATGAGGTGTTAATCAGGATCGGTATCCCGGAAATTTTTCCAAATTCTTTGATCAAGTCATAATATAAGGGGTTGATCTCCCGCCGGATAGTTTGCAGCCGGCCGCTGCCGTCGACATGGGTTACGGCCGGTATTTTCTTTCTCCATTCTTTCTTAATTGGATAAACCATCAGCATGAAATCGGTCGGCCTGGGAATGGGAATATCACAGTCAAAATAATTAAGCGCATCATCTTCACAGACCACTGGAGCGAAAGGGCGAAATTTTTCCCGGTGTTTCACCTTAAGATTAAGGATCTCCTGCATTTCCTGGTTGCAGGGATTGGAAAGAATGCTTCTCGCCCCTAAAGCTCGCGGGCCCCATTCCATCCGGCCTTGAAACCAGCCGATGACCAGGTTGTCGTTAATTAATTTAGCCGTCTGAGGAACAATTTCATCCCGGCTTAATTCTCTGAATTTAATGTTGTTCTTGTTCAAAAAAGTTTTAATATCCCCGGTAGAATACTCCGGGCCCAGGAACGGGCTTTGTAGCACAAAGCGGCGCTTATGCCCCAGAATAACGTTATAGACGTAAGCCGCCACACCGATGCTGTTTCCCCCATCAGTGGCATTAGGATGAATCCAGATGTTTTTGAACGGCGTAGAGGTTAAGATTTTTCCATTGCCAACGCTATTTAAGGCTACTCCGCCGCCAAGCACCAGGTTCTCACAGTTAGTAACTTTATAAACATGATTTAGCATGCGATACATGATATCTTCGGTAACCATTTGCAATGCTGCGGCAATATCCTTATGCCTTTGAGTCAATTCAGATTCGGGCTGGCGGACTGGGCCCTTCAGCAACCGGCAAAGTTTAGGGGAAGGCATTCTGTCTTTATAGTGATACGCAAAATAATCCATGTCAAATTGATAGCTGCCGTCGTCTTTAACATCAATTATTGTTTTAAGCCGATGGTAATATTCGTTTTTTTCCCGGTCCATTAATCCATAAGGGCTTAAGCCCATGACTTTATACTCGGAATTGTTGATGCTAAACCCCAGGTATCCGGTAATCGTGGAATATAATAACCCTAATGAGGAAGGAAAACGGATCTCTTTTAGAAGATTAATTTTGTTGCCTTGGCCCAGGCCGTAAGCTGTAGTAGTCCACTCTCCCACTCCATCAACAGTCAATATTGCTGCCTTCTCGAAAGGGCTGACTAAAAAAGAGCTGGCGGCATGAGCCAGATGATGGTGGATAAAAAAGATGTCTCCCTTATATTTCAATTTTTTACGGATTATCTGCGGCACTCGTAATTTTTCATTGATCCAGGAAGGCAAAGAGCTTAGAAATGTCTTATAGCTCCAGGGAAACATTTGCAGGTGCTGAAATAGCACTCGTTCCAATTTCAGCAGCGGCTTCTCATAAAAACCAATATAAGCAATATCCTTGATAGTGATGTTCTGGCTTTCCAGACAGAATTTGATAGCTTTAATCGGAAAAGAGCTGTCGTGTTTCTTTCTGCTAAAACGCTCCTCTTCCGCCGCAGCCACAATAATTCCGTCTTTCAATAAGGCTGCCGCAGCATCATGGTAGTAGCAGCTTATTCCTAATATGTACATGATTGAGCCTCAAAATTGCCGATAATACTTTTCCTTCTGTTCCTTTTTAAGGTTTAAGTCCACCCAGTAAGATTTCTTATCTGATGCTGGCTTAAGGGCCAAAAAATTCTTTTTTTTTATCTTAGCTACAATGGCCGTTACTCCAATTCCCAGCAAGTAAACTGAGGACAATAAAATCGTATTAACCAGAGTGGTGATATAACTGCCAAATTCTTTGGTGCCTTGGTGAAATCCGCTCCAAAATGGTTTAGCTGCGCTCATTTTAACCAACTCTTAGCCATCCATCCCGTGAATACTAGAAGCAAGGTTATAGTTGCCAAATGAAAAAAATTCCATGATTCTGGCCAGTTGCCGGTTATCTTCAGAATTAAAGCTAAGGATATCGTAAACAGCAGGTAGCTGGCTATAACCCCCATTCTTTGCCCAATCCGGTTCGGGTGCATCCCGGATTCAGGTTCAGTAAATAAGTCCACGGGCTGGTGGCTTAAGTTTTTGTATATAAATATTGTTAAAAACTATTATGCAAAAAATTTCGCTGGGTGTAAAACCACGCCCTTTAGGGCGAAATTTTTGCATGCTAAAAATGCGTAGTTGAGAAACCGCCTCTTTTGAAACCTCGTCATTTATGGCGAGGTGAGGCGGTTTCACGCATTTTTAT
>DATDXK010000025.1:0-8859 GCA_035289345.1 Candidatus Nanoarchaeia archaeon | reverse complement strand
TATTTTTAAATGTTTCGTGTTTTTTAGTATTCTTAAGTAGGTACCAGTCATAACTATCTATAAATAGATAATTTGTTTAAGAAAGTTGTGAAAAACAGAATTGTCGCCCTAGATAAGACGTATCTTAATATACTGATTGAGTAATCTAGTTGCCTTTTTTGGCCTAAAAATAAATCGAGGTTAAAGGCGGAACAAATCTGGCTCTAAAACAATAGCGTCCAGAGTTGGTAAGCGATGCCTAAGATAAACATCAGGATTAATGTTGTTCCTAAAATACGATGCGGCTTTAAGCTGTATTCTGGTTTTCTATCTCCCAATAATTTAGCTTTCCAATACATTAAGATGATCAAAATCCCATCTAACCCGCCGGCTATTGCTCCAGTTATCCCCAACACCGTTATGAAGGTAGTTAAATTGAACAAGACTATTAGCAGCGGAAGTGAAAAAGTCAGGATTAAGGCCGTAGTTCTGGGCATCTTGAAATCATAACAATAAACCTGAACTAAAGCTAAGCCTAAAGCTAAGAAGGAAGTAAACATGGAAAGAACAGCCAAGATATTCGCAAAAAGGCCTAAGGTTGGATGAGAATAAATACTTAAGGCAATGGTCGCTATCCGCTGATCAGGGCCTAATAATGAGAAATTATTTACTCCTACTACCCCAATAATTACAATAGTGAAGAAAACATAGAGAATTATCGGCAGCAGGGAGCCGGCCAGAATGGCTTCTTTCATCAGCTTCTTATGTTTGCTTAACACTTGATGGACCTCGGGTATCCCCGGAGAGCCCATGAACGCAAACAGGATTACCCCATACGGCAAAAATAACTCCCGCCAGTTAAAACCGCTGTAATAATTGCTATTTATTTTGTTAAAAGAAAAAATGCCGATTAAAACCACCACGATTAGCAGCAGCGAGATTAAATACAGCTCCATCCTTCCCGTAGCTTTTATCCCCCTAGATACGATAATTACGCCCAAAATAAAAAACAGCAGTGTCCAAAATAAGGGCGAGCCGACCGTAAAAATGGCTTGCAAGGTTGTTCCTTCGCCGATTAAATAAGCAGTTAAGGCGCCATAAATGTTCACAAATAACGATAAAGCCATAAATCCTTTCCCAGTCTTACCTAAGTATTTTCCCGCATACCCGGTAAGCTGGTGCTGTCCATTGGTTCTCAAGATAACTTCTCCGGCAAACAAGTTCAAGTAAATGAAAGCGATGCCGATGATTATCATTAAGATCAAGCCATAAAGCACTCCGGCTTTAGCCACCACATAAGGAATGCCTAAGATGCCCGCGCCAACAATGGTTCCAACTAAAGTGAAGATGGCCATCCAGATGAGATACTGGCTGTGAAAACCAGGATATTTCTTAATTTCACCCTCTTTTTTGAACATTGACCTTAGTAAAGAAATTAAAGTTTATATTCCTTGCTGATGTGTTTCTCAAAATAAGTCAGGGAGTGATTATTTGTTTAGCTCAATTACTATTTTAATGAATCAAAAATCCTATTCCCTCTTTTAAACCCCATCGTTTCCAGATAAAGCAGAGTTAAATCAGACAAATAAGGAAGTTTTTTCACTTTTTCCACATCCATAAAAAGTTGTTGTTTGTGTTTATGCAGCTCATTATTTTTCATAATTCCAGAGTACTTAACTATCTCAAAAAGATGGGCTATTACAGTTACACTGCTGTCATTTCGGTTATGATAAAAATACGTGAAACCACCTCACCTCGCCATAAATGACGAGGTTTCAAAAGAGGCGGTTTCTCAACTACGCATTTTTAGCATGCAAAAATTTCGCCCTAAAGGGTGAAGTTTTACACCCAGCGAAATTTTTTGCATAAGTATAATCTCTAGAAGTAATCTCTTGGCAGCTTTCAATGGCCAAATTGCATTCTTCAAATATTTCTTTTTTTAATGCATCTTCCACTTTTTGCCCCTTTTTTGCTTTCCCGACAGGGATGGTCCAGAAGCCGTATTTGACGTGCTCCTGCACTAATACTTCTCCTTTGGCGTTTTTGATTATTGCAGCTATACCATCATGACTTACAAGGTCTTCAGGATTAAAGCTTACCATGACCGTGCCAAAATTTAGTTATTATAAAAACCTTCTTAATAAAAATTTTCTTCTCCCGGTTTAGGATAAAAAGAAAAAGCTGGACTGCGTGACTTTGTTCCTTACTTTTTCCAGCCTTGTTTAAGGTGGAAAGCTAAGAAGGACAAGATTCAATATGATAGGTTAAAAGAAGCTAGCAGGATAACTCCATAAATTAGATAAATATAACTAACATTAGGACCAATAAATTAAAGATAACATGAAAGATACAGATCTGGCTAAGAAAACTAGTAACGGGAAACAAACCCTTTCAGCTCTGGCATCTGATCTTGTCTTTGGCATGGTTTTAGGTACCGCAGTGCGCGCCATTATCGATAATTCAGATGATACTCCTAATGAAAAGGCTATTCCGGCGGTCTTACAAACAATAGTAGATTCGGCCAGTTTAGGCTTTGGCGCAACTATGGGTAAATATCTTGCAACTAAAAGCTGGGAAAAGTCGGTCTCATCAGGAGCAATGGCTGCCTCTGGTTCAGTGATCGGTCATGCCTTGTATTATTTAATTAAATATAACTGATGATTCTAGAACACTTGACCCCGAAAAAATGATAAAACGTGAAGAACATTAAAAAGTTATAAGTTTGTTGAAACTCGACCAAAAAGATAAGAATAGCTAATAAGCTACCATATCTCAAACACGCCCACCATTGGGTAATGGTCCGAAGCTATCTCCGTATCCTTGTTTTTAACAATATAAGCATCTTCAACAGTAATGCCCGGTGAAATGAACATGAAATCCATCCTTACTCCTCGCCTAGGGCTGCCGTAAACATAATTAGTTGGCACGGTAGATGTTCTGGCTTCAGCCGGAAGCGCATCTTTAAGGCCCAGCCCTAACAACCAAGGGACCAATTTTGCCTGCCGCCAGTTTTCCACCAAAAAGGCTGCTCTTTCAGGATTAAATAATTGTAATTCTTCTTCCAGTTGTTTCCAATCGTAATCATCTTCTGGATGAACTGTATTAAAATCGCCCATTAGGATGTAGGGCTCTCGGCGGCTGTCCAGCAGCTGCTCCAAAGTTGAAATCTTTTTATCATCAGCAGCAGAGTAAGAAGGATGCACCACATCAATCATTAAAACTGTGCTATTATTGCTATTATCTTCAGCATCTACCGGAATTTGGGCTCGCACCGCGCTCTTGTAAGCCAGAGGCACCACTTCGGCCATTAATGGAAGTCGTGATAATAAACAATTTCCTCCTTCGTCACTTCTCTTGGGCCCAAAAACCGGATAACCGCCAAATTTTCCGTATTGAAAATTAAATAAGGAAGCATAATTCATCTTGATTTTTTGCGAATTAGGCCCGCCATAACAGGCTTCAGTCAAAGCTAACAAATCTGGCTCAATTAGTTCTACTGTACGCTGCGCTGCCTGCAGGCGGTGCTCTTCCAGAAGATGGTCTTTGCTATGAAACCCCCGTTCAATGTTGTAGGACATAATCGTCAGTTCCATGGTTTAGGCTGATTTTTTCTTGAAAGTTCTTTCTTAAAAACCTTCTTAATAAAAACTGGGGCTGCAGGGATTTGAACCCTGATCTAAGGCTTTCTTCAAAGTATTATCATCGCTTATAGCTCAATTCTCCAATTGCTGGAGGCCTCTATTTTCGGCGGTTAACCTCTACCGGATTAAACTACAGCCCCGCCAACTAGCCAAAAGCAGACTCTTTTATTAATATTTTGCTGACCTACCAGCTATCGGCTTCATCCAAAAATATTTAATCTAGTTTGACCTGATACTATCATGCTGCTGATAATTGACAATGGAAGCTGTTATCTGAACTCATTAAAGGAAACTCTAGACACCTGGAAGATTAAATTTAAGGTTTATAATAATGACCAGCGATACCCTCTACGAAATGCTAAAGGGATTATTCTCTCTGGAGGCCCCGGGAATCCAGCCACCAGAACTGATCTGAAAAATAATTACCTGGCTCTGGAGCAGGCAAAAGCGCCCATTTTAGGGATTTGTTTGGGGCATGAGATCATCGCTTATCATTACGGAGCTAGAATAGAGAGGTTACCAAAACAGCAGACTGGGCTGCAAGAGATCGTCTTAAGCCAGAACTATGAATTATTTAAGGGGCTGGGAAAGAGATTCTTTCTGGAGAAGATGCATCATTACCACGTAGCCACGCTTCCGACTAATTTTAAAGCCCTGGGCTCATCAAAAAATTGCCCTTTCGAAATAATTAAACACCGGACTAAGCCAATTTATGGCCTTCAAGGGCATCCTGAAGTTTCTAAAGATGGAACCATAATCATAAAGAATTTTTTAAAGCTGTGCGGCATCCGCAACAAATTTATATATTAACCAATTCTCAAGCATCTATGAAACGAGCTTCATCCCTCCTGCCGACTAAGTATGGCCATTTCAGGATTTATGTTTATCAGGACCAAAACAAAAAAGAGCATTTGGCTATTGTTAAGGGGGATATTAATCATCAGGAAAATGTTCCGGTCAGGCTTCATTCCGAATGCCTAACGGGAGATGTCTTTGGCTCATTAAGATGCGATTGCGGTGAACAGCTGGAAAAAACATTTGTGTTGCTAGGCAAAGAAAAAAAAGGGCTGGTTCTTTATTTAAGGCAAGAAGGCCGCGGCATTGGATTGTTAAACAAAATCAAGGCCTATGACTTGCAGGAGCACGGCTTGGATACGGTAGAGGCCAACCACCATTTGGGATTTAAGTCTGATGAGCGGGAATACCACCAGGCAGCCCACATCTTGAATGATCTGGGAGTTAGATCTGTAAGCTTGATTACCAACAATCCATCAAAGATAATTGGGCTGGAAAAGCACGGGGTTATTATAAATAAAAGGATTTCTTTAGTCACAACACCACACCAGCATAACCAAGGTTATCTTCTGGCTAAAAAGTCCAAGTTGGGGCATGAGTTGTAAATGTTTTTAAGTGCTATAATAGCTATAATCGATTACATCTTCTGCTATTAAATAAATGATATATAATCCTGCTTCTCTTTACGGCAGCATGGGTATTAATAGTTATGGCAAATTAGGCCTGGCAGCCTTAACTTTGGCAGGAAACCTTTTTTTTAATGGTTGTTCTCATTGCCAACTGCCGGAACTGTCTTCATCAACCAAGCTGCAGCAATTAGAGCACAGGATAATTCTAGAAAAAGCTATCAAAAATAATGAAAGAGACAAATATGCTGTTTTAATTTCCGGCACCAACGCTACCAGGGACGTTTACGACCTTTCTGAAGTTTATCAGATCTTGTTAGAGAATGGTTTTAAAAGAGAAAACACTTACATCCTAGATGGACTGGGCCAGAAAACCGCTTTATATCCGGTTGCCGGCATTTCCTCCAGAGCTGAAATTGAGGCCTTATTTGAGCACTTAGCCAATAAAGTTGATCCACTGGATTTGTTGCTAGTATATCTTACCGGCCATGGTAGAAGAGACACCATACCGCTGGAAAACCAGGAAAAAAATAATCGCATTGAAATTTCAGAGTTAAGATTGTCCAACTCACGGTTAAATGAAATAGAGCTGAAGGAAATTTTGGATAAAATTAACTCAAAAACAACCATTGTATTGGTAGATATTTGCTATGGCGGCGGCTTTGCCAACCGGTTTTCCAATAAGCATTATGCTGGCATTTCCAGCTCTTTAGAAACTGAAGTCGCTTATGGGAACACTAATGAAATGTTCAGCCGATATTTCCTGGAAGCCTATCGGAACACAACAGAATCCGATCTTAACAAAAATGGTTCAGTCAGCCTTAAGGAAGCCTTTGAATATGCTCGGCAGAATCATTCTTGGAGCAGAGATGGCCAAAATACGCCACTATTAAAATCGGAATTGGATTTAAATCAATTAACCTTGCAGTGATCTCCGGGAAAGATACTGAACAAATAAAGAGCCATTCTAATACCTATAACCACAACTATTAAATAACTTGTTTCTTAGCCTAAACCAATGATCCAGCTAGATGGCCGCTATGGTGAAGGCGGCGGCGCATTAGTAAGAACGGCTTTAGCCTTATCTACTTTAACCGGAAAATCCTTTGAAGTGAAAGATATCCGGGCCGGCCGGCCCAATCCCGGGCTTAAGGCACAGCATCTAACGGCAATTAACGCTCTAAAAGAGATTACTGGCGCAGAAACTAACAAAATATTTTTAGGATCGACAGGGTTAAGTTTTATCCCGGGCCGGGTTAAGCGAGGCATCTACAATATTGATATCGGCACGGCAGGAAGCATTACCTTGCTATTGCAAGCACTTATCCTCCCTTGCTTATTTGCGCCAGGTAAAATAACTTTAACTATTAAGGGGGGTACTTGTGGCAAATGGCAGGCCTCGGTCGACTATTTACAGAATATCCTCCTGCCTCAGCTTAACAGGTTTGTAGAAAAGATTGAATTAAAAATTATCAAGCGGGGCTACTATCCTAAAGGCAGCGGAGAGGTCAAATTGGAAATTTGTCCCCGCCGGTCTGGCAATTTGGAAGAAATTGGCTCTAAGTACGCGGAAATAAACTTGACTAAACAAGGTAAACTAGAACAAATTAAAGGCATAATCAATCTTTCCACAGAACTGCAGGAGAAAGAAGTTGCTTCCAGAATCAAAATAGCTGCTGAATCGGCGCTTAAAAGATATAATGCTCCAATTAATTTCCGGATAGAACAAACTGCGTCCTTAAGTCCCGGTGGAGAGGTTCTGTTATATGCGTTGTTTAGCAGCAATCACCAAATTGATCCAGATAATCCAGTAATTCTGGCCAGTGATGCTTTGATTGAAAAAGGAAAAAGATCGGAAGAAATCGGCCAGGAAGCGGCTGAGCGGTTGGTAAAGGAAATCTCATCCAACGCTGCTGCAGACCATTACCTGGCTGACCAATTAATTCAATTCATGGCCTTGCTGCCTGGCTCAAAAATATCTACTTCAAGCGTTAGCAACCATGCGCTCACTAACATCTATGTTGCAGAAAAATTCCTAGCTGTTCAGTTTAAGGTTAGTAACAATTTGATTGCGGTTAGTGGAATTGAATAGTGGAATACTCCGCGTTTTAATTTTTGCGGCGAGAAAAATTTATAAACAAACATCATTCCTACCTGAAAATGGAAAACAAGTTATGTTCAGTCACTAAGAAACCAGTTTATAATGACCCCGGGTCGGTTACCTTTCTTTGCCCCTCCTGCGGCCAGCACGAAATTGTAAGAAGTAAGGAAGCACGAGTCAACGCGATGAGATAT
Organism: Candidatus Nanoarchaeia archaeon; assembly: GCA_035289345.1. Taxonomy (GTDB): domain Archaea; phylum Nanobdellota; class Nanobdellia; order Woesearchaeales; family GW2011-AR9; genus JAGVYX01. The sequence goes on along the minus strand of DATDXK010000025.1, from coordinate 1,523 downwards.
AACTGCCCTGGCTGCGGCTTTACTGGACCTAACTGAGAGACAATTATTTAACAATTAATATTAACCAAATCTTATGGCCAAAGCAGTAATAACTTTTAAATTGATGCCAGAATCTCCACATACCAATTTGAATTTCATTAAGAGAAAAGCGGAAGTTATAGCCAAGGAAAATGGCGCTATCGGCGAAATGCAGGTTAAAGAGGAACCAATTGCGTTCGGGCTAAAAGCAGTAATCATCATGGCCATGTACACCATTGAAGACGCTGATTTTGAGAGCATTGCTGCCAAGATGGGGGAGATTGACGGCGTGCAAAGCGCCGAAGTAGCCAAGATGGATTTGGCTTTAGGTTGAACTGGTGGGGTACAAATGAGAATGGATAAACAAAAAATGCCAAGGACAACTGGAACTTTAGCTGCGGTGGTGCTTTCTTCCGCTATTGGATTTGGTGGATGTTGCCTGAATCCAGAATACAATTTTAAGGGAAAGATTGGGGAAGACCAGGTTAGGTTTTATGAGAGAGGTATATATGGTGCCAATCATCTGGAGGTTATAACATCAAATGGCGACATTATTAGTTATTTAGATTCTAACGATGATTTTCAGTTAGATCGAGTTAATATCACCAGTGGCGAGAATACCGCTGTTTATTTTTCTCATTCCAAAAATGAAGCGGTTAAAAAAGTGCTGGCTGAGGCGCAGAAAAGATTTGAGTCCTATTTAGCTAAAATCATTGAAATTAATACCAGAAGCCTGAGAGAATGATAAAAATGCGTGAAACCGCCTCACCTCGCCATAAATGACGAGGTTTCAAAAGAGGCGGTTTCTCAACTACGCATTTTTAGCATGCAAAAATTTCGCACTAAAGGGCGGGGTTTTACACCCAGCGAAATTTTTTGCATAAACAAATTTTTTTGTTTATTTTTCTATTTTTTAAATTCTAAGGCAACTTTTAAAAATAAAGTAAGGATTATTCTCTTAATATGAAGATTTTAATAAATTATGCGACTAAAGAAAAATACTTAGTAAAAGATACCAGCCGTGATTTCCATACTAATAAAGGAATGATTAAATCGGCAGATTTGGCCAAAGAAGGAAAGATAAGCAGCTCAACCGGAGAAAAATTTGTTTGTTTCAAGCCTACTTTTCCTGATTTGTGGGAGAATCTCAAAAGAGGGCCGCAAGTAGTTGTGCAAAAAGACATCGGGTTGATCATTTCCAAAACCGGAGTAAATAAAGATTCCAAAGCAGTTGATGCTGGCGGGGGCTCCGGCTCTTTATGCTTATCTCTGGCAAATATCTGCAAACAAGTGGTAGTTTATGAAACCAATCCCGATAATATTAAGATCATTCAACATAATCAAGAGTTATTAGGGATTAAAAATCTAACCATAAAGCAGAAAGATGTTTCTTTGGGCATCTCCGAAAAAGATTTGGATTTGATAACTTTAGACCTTCCGGAGCCCTGGAAAGTAATTGAGCACGCTGAATCAGCGCTCAAGTTAGGAGGCCACTTGGTGATCTA
>DATDXK010000024.1:0-8434 GCA_035289345.1 Candidatus Nanoarchaeia archaeon | reverse complement strand
CTGGGTGAACAATAACAACAGCAATTATTCCAGAGTATCATTCAACCAGAGCTTCAATGTGACGATCAACGAGTTGAATTATGTGAAATCTGTCTTATTCAGTTTCAGCAATTTTACCGGCACGGCTTTTAATGCTACTGCCAGCAATTTTTCTGGGACATGGCAATTATTATACAACGTTTCCAGCTTGGCGGAAGGCTCGCATACCATAGCTGTTTTTGCTAACGACAGCGCTGGAAATGTCAATCAGACCCAGCAGCTCAGCCTGATTGTCGATTTCACTGTTCCCAGCGCGACCATCCAGCTGCCCTTAAATGACACTGGATTAATCAACGGCAGCACTGCCGCAGAAGTATTTAACACGACGGTAATTGATACCAACTTATCGGTGCAGAAAGTATTATTCAGCTTTAACAATGCCACGGGAACAGCCTTCAATATCACTGCTGACCAAACTGGCAACAACTGGAGCACCAGATTAAATATCAGTAGCCTGGTTGCCGGAGTGCATTCCTTAACGGTTCTGGCTAACGATAGCTTGGGCAATGCTAACAATACCGAGCTGGTGCAATTTGTGGTCAACACTTTGCCGGTGATTGACAGTGTGGTGCTTAATACCTCTAAACCTAGATCCAACGATACCAATTCTGATGTGACTGCATACGCTGCTGGTTCTGATGCTGACAATCATCACCTGAAACGAATTCACAACTGGCTAGTTAATGGATCTTCATTATTATTATTGAACATGCCTTTTGAGCGTGTTAATGGAACTTTGACGGATAATGCTTATGATTATTCTGGACATAAGCATAACTTGTCAGTTAATGGCAATGGCTTAGCTTGGAACAAAACTGGCGGTTTTGATGGTAATGGCAGTTATGAATTTAAAGGCTCAGGGGAATATCTTCAATTTTCAAATCCGATCTTTTCAACTCCGATAAATGCTACCCGGCAACAGTTCAGTGTAGGATTCTGGCTTAAGGCTTCCCAATTTGATGGAAGAAACCATACTCTCCTAAGTACGCGCACCGGCGCAGGCGACGATCCCGGCTGGAGTTTTGAAATTGATTCTTCTACCAGTATTGTATTTAGGGTAAGGGAATCAGCTGAGAAACAACAGTATGCAACTTCATTAAGTATTAACAACAACACTGTCTGGATTTATGTAGCTGGAACTTGGGATGGAAACAGGGCCAGAATTTCTCTTGATGGCTCTCTTCACGCCACTTCCAACCAGGACCAGTTTCCTGAAATAATCAATGATGGTAACTTAAGACTGGGTTTGGGGCCTACCGGGTTGTTTGATTTTAATGGCACGATTGATGAATTAAGTATTTGGAATACTACTTTAAGCCAGCAAGTTATACTTGATTTTCACCAAGCTCGTACTGTTGAAACAATAGTGGGCATCAGAGGCGATATGCTGTCTCCCGGCCAGAACTGGACCGTAGATGTTACGCCGAACGACGGCTATCATGATGGAGCTGTTGTAAGAAGCAATCAGCAGCTGATTAAGGCCGTTGATTCCGGTCCTGGCGCGGGAGCCGGCAACCCCAGCAGCCCTAGCCCGCCATCTCCTAGCCCGTCACCGATCCCGACTCCTCCTCCACCACTTCAGCCTGTGCCCCCACCTGTGCCGCCTCCACCAGTAATATTTGTTCCTGCACCAGGACCAGCTCCCGGGCCAACACTTCCACCTGAGCCCGGCATTGAGCCGATAGCAGTTGTGCAGCCGCCGTTGCAGCCCATCTTTCAGGTTCCAGTAACTTTAGTTAACCCCACCGACCGAGTTGTTTCCCTGCAAGCCGAAGTAGTGGAAATGTTTGAACAGGAATTAGAAAACGAAGATAATATCCGGCAAATCCTGGCCGAAACTCCTGCCTGCGGCAACGAGGTGGAACAGAATATGATGGCCATTAAAATGCTGCAGCGCGGCCAGATTCAGCCGATTTATGCCCGCAAATATGCGGAACAGTTTACTAATGCCGCTGAGAAAATTCTGGATAAATCGCGCCAAGGGATACAGGTCAGGACGATGAGCGGGGTAATTTACGGCGACTCGTTCGTCTGCGCCAATTTACTGCATTCGGAAATTGTCAACGGCCAGGAAATCATCCTGCAGCCGGGCGAGAAAGTGGAAAAAATAATCCAGATCAAGCGCGGTTTGGCAACAGAGCCGAACAAGATTAAAGTTATTTTCACCGAAGCCGGGAAAATGTTTGATGAGAAAATATTTTCGCTGCAGGAGAGCCTGATTACGGCCACGGCTATTGACGATTCCCTTCCCGGCAACCTGTTTGATGTTTATTTTACGGTTGTCAGCAGCCAGAATGGCAATAATGGCGAGGAGCCGTACTTGTTAGAATTAACCCTGAACAAGAAGCCGGAATCTAAAGGGTTCAGAAGATTATTCAGCTGGCTGAAGCAGCCGGAAACTGTTTACAGTGAACTGCATGGGCCGTTCCTGGTTCAAAAAAACAAAAAATTAATCTTTGCCCAGCAGCTGGAATATGACCCGGCGCAGTATCACGGCGAATATTTAGCCCGGACCAAGATCTACCTGAAAGACAAAGTTATCGTGGAAGACGAGTTTGAGGTGACGCTGGATTGATCTATCGTCTAGCAAAAACTAAATTCAGATATTAACACCATGATAATAGCTTCTACCTACATTGTTTAAGGAAAGATTATCTGCTAAACTAATTTCCCCCTTAACTAAAACAGTTAATACCTTGCACTATTAAGTAGAAAAAGACATATATAAATAACCTAGAGATAGCTGAAGAAATGTGTCACCCTCTCAAGACAGCGAAAATTATTTATAAGAGCTGCAGATAAGAATCCAAAGTTGATTTAACTGTTAGTCCAGTTAATTTAACGGGGTAGTTAAGACGGCTTAATCGGCAGTTTTAATAGGTAATTATGATGGATTATAACCATGTTGAACCTAAATTTATGGGAGCTGTAGCAGAAAATAAAGGCTGTGCGGTTATTCTAGCTGGCTCTGGAAGCGATGACCAGCCAAAAAGTGGAGGGGAATTTTCCCACTTGGGAAAAATTGTCGCCGGGCTGGAGAGGTTTAATATTCCTCTTGAGGTAAGAATTTGTTCCGCGCACAAGCAGCCAAATGAGCTATACTCCCTGCTTAATTCTTATAATGATCTTAAAGGCGCATTAGTTATCATCGCCGTCGCTGGCGGCACCGACGCTTTGTCAGGCACGGCCTCATTCCATTCTTTGCATCCCGTAATTAGCTGCCCTCCGGATGCGCCAAATCAAAGCTGCTGGACCAATCCGCCTGGAAGCTCTAACCTGTATCTTGCCCGGCCGGAGGATGTCGGCAGAGCTGTAGCGCAATTGTTTTCACATTTGAATCCAAACTATCGGGAAAAATTACGCCTGTCAGTGGTAGCTAAAAAATATGAATTAGTGAATGCTGACCTAAAATTAAGTCAAAAATATGGTGGCGGATGGATATGGTCATACGAAGCTTAGTTGGCGGCGTAAGCGACAGAATACCAGTTAAAACTGTTTTAATTAGCGTATTTGACAAGACTGGATTAGATGCCTTTGTTCCAGAACTGATAAAGGCCACACCTAATATTTTATTTTTATCGACGGGAGGCACTTATAAAACGCTGCAAAGAATCCTTGATAATGACCGTGGAAAACATCTTATGGAAGTTTCTGAATATACTGGGTTTCCTGAAATGGAAGGAGGATTAGTTAAAACACTGCATCCCAGGATTCACGCTGGTATTTTAGGAGAAAGAAACAATCCCGCGCATCAGATATATCTCGAAAGCCTAGGATCTGCTTCATTCATCGACTTGGTTATTGTCAACCTCTATCCATTTGAGCAAGTAATTGCTAAACCAGATCTTGCTTTTGAAGAGGCTCGGGGAAACATTGACATTGGCGGCCCAACCATGGTGCGTGGTGCTGCCAAGAATTTTCCCAGCTGCGCAGTTATCATTGATCCAAAAGATTATGCTGCCACATTGCAACACCTTCAAAAAAATGGCGGCTGCACCACTCTTAATTATCGGTTATCATTAATGCCAAAAGCTTTTGCTTATACTGCAAAATACGACGAAGTGATTGCTGACTTCATGGCAAATCAAGCAGTTGGCAACAAAACTGCAGTACTAGGACGATACGGGCTAAAAAGGTGAGTAATAAATATGATAAAAATGCGTGAAACCGTCTCACCTCGCCATAAATGACGAGGTTTCAAAAGAGGTGGTTTCTCAACTACGCATTTTTAGCATGCAAAAATTTCGCCCTAAAGGGCGGGGTTTTACACCCAGCGAAATTTTTTGCATAAAAAATAGTGAAAAAAAATGGCACCAAACAATCTCCAAATGAGTATTAACCCTGAACCTACGGACATCTCTGGATTTCAAAGAAGATATCGGGAACGAAGCCAGGGTGATTTTCCAGATGTATTAACGCTGAAGTTAGAAAAAAAGTGGGATTTAAAGTATGGTGAAAACCCTAATCAGCATGGCGCAATCTATGTCCTGGAAGAAATAAATTGTGCCAACGCCGGCAGGCTGGCAGAACTGACTAACCTGCAGTCTGTCCGCTCTGATGGAAAAGGAAAAGGCGGCCTTTCTCTTACTAACATCATGGATGTTACACGGGCTTTAGACAATCTTAAATGGTTTGATGTTCCTGCTGTGGCCATTATGAAACATAACCTTGTAGCTGGATTTGCCAAGCAAGTCTCTAAAGAAGAACCTTTAGCAGAGATATTTAGGCGAGCCAGGGATGCGGACTTGAAAAGTAATTTTGGTGGCACAGCTGTATTCAATCGCCCGCTTAGCCTGATCGCGGCTCAGGCATTATATGAATTGAAAGGACAAAATCCTTTCTTTATTGACGTCCTGGCTGCTCCCGGTTATGAAACGGGTGTTCTGGCCTATCTTGAGCTGCAATCTTTACATATCCGCATTGGAGAATTTTCAGCAGAAGGATTAAGAAAATTACCCAAGTTTCAAGGTGATGAAACTTACGGCTTAGTATCAATCAAGGAAATGCCCGGCGGTTTTCTTGGCCTTCAAGATGTTTATTTAACCTCCATCCAAACTCCCAGTGATTTGATCTTGCGGCCGCAAGTTACTGATAAGAGCGGAAATAAGCATACCCTGGAATTTGTTCCGACAGAACGAGAGTTGGATGACTTGGTTACGGCCTGGTGGCTTAACATCACTGGAGCACGAAGCAATGGTGTGGTATTTGTAAAAAATGGTGTCACTGTGGCCATGGGCTCGGGCCAAGTTGAGCGAGTTGGTGCCGTTGAGCAAGCCATTGTGAAAGGGATGCAGAAAGCGATGGACCGGGAAGGCGTGAAATACAACCCACTGCATGGCTTATACAGTGCCCATATGTTGAAAAGCAACCCTTTCCGGGGAGCTGTTTGTGCTTCTGATGCCTTCTTTCCCTTCCCTGATTCGATTGACCGGCTAGCCAGTGTCGGTGTAACTGCAGTGGTACAGCCTTACGGTTCAATACAGGATGCAGCGGTCATTGCTGCAGCCAATAAATATGGAATAGCCATGCCTGCTACTGGCGAACGTTGTTTTGGGCATTTTTAGGAGATACTTATGACTGATCTGACCGTTAAATTAACGCTGGAACAAATACAACTTAAGCGACTAAGGCTGCAAAGTATTAGTCCCGATGATGACAAATATAATAAAGAGTCTCAAAGACTAGTTCCGTACTTGAGTGGAGAGGCATTGTGGAAAGAATGCGCGCTTGTTCAAAAAGTTCTTCTTGAGACGAGAGCTGAATTTGGACAAGCAGGGCCGGAGCATGTTGCAGAAATTACTTATGCCTTTGAGAAATTTGATCCACTAAATGCTGCGTTGCTTGAAGAACTACTAAAACACGATCAACTCGCAGTTTTGGAAGAGCTTGGAAGATATACTGGGCTAGAAACAAAAGCACGGTTTCATCCAGGCACTACTTCATACGATCTGGTTGATACGGCACGGGCACATCTCTTTAAGGGCGCATGGAAAGATGTCCTGCGTCCAAAAGCAAACGAAGTGATAGAAGGGTTATGTATGACTGCTGAAGAAAATTCTGGAATTCTGCAGGCCGGCAGAACTCACCTGCAACGAACATCTCCCGTTCCGCTTCTTTCAACATTGGCATCATATGCTGCACGGCTTGCCGAACGAGTTGGACGCTGCGATGATGCCTTCAACAATCTAAGAGGGAAAATAAGCGGTATCGTTGGGACAGGTGCAGGTGTAGATCTTGTCATCGGGGGTGGAAAATCACTTGAATTTGAGAGAGCGGTGCTTGCCAAGCTTGGATTAGAACCAGATTTGACGGCAACGCAGATTGTCCAAAAAGAACGGCTTGCTGATGCTGGACATCAAATCGTTACATTAATGTGTGTTCTCTGTGACTTTACAAACGATATGAGAATTTTATATTCAGAGGACATTGGGGAAGTAACTTCCAGAGATAGTGCAAAAAGATTGGGTGGTTCCAGTGCTGATGCCAGCAAGAATAATCCCATCAACTGGGAGAATGCCACCGGAAAATGTATTGTTGTCCAAAGTGGAATGCCAATACTCTATGCGATGATTCAATCAGATTTGCAGCGCGACTTGCGGGGTTCTGTACAAGCACGATATCAGCCCCAAGCGATGATGGTTCAAGCATATGAATCACTATGCAGAGTAAGTAAAGAATTAGGGCAGCTTTCTGTAAACCAAGATAGAGTTGCGGCAAACCTGGAGTCTGTAAGAACATTTCCCAGTGAAGCAATGGTCGCAGTTATGAGAGCACACGGCTGGGTTCATCCACAGTATGGCGTTGGCCATGATGCTGTGAAGGAATTCTCAAAAATAGCGAAGAAAGAAGGAAGACCGCTCCTTGACATTGCCAAAGAAGATAAAGAATTTACAGAATTTTATACCACATTGCCTGAGCGAGAGCAAGAGATCATGCAGGGAAGGCTGGAGTTATATCTTGGTTCGGCAATAGAGCGGGCAGAACACAATCTCAAATATGCCAGAGAAATTGCGGGTAGATCATCGATGGAGGAAATAAAATGAGTGAAAAAATCAGTGAAACTGAAATAGAACATGCTACTAGCGTTAAAAGAATATTTGTCCGGGAAATGCCTACGCCAACAAGGCCAGGCCGGGCTAGGTTCAAGAACACTACCGACTATTCTATCTTTGATGTGGGAAGGCAGCATCCGCCCACACCGTTGGATAACAGCACCATCGCCATGATGAGCGCACACAATTTTGAATTGCTTAACAAAGACCAAATACCGAACCATTACCAAGGGCTAATTGGCCCTGACGGCAAGGTATGGGCGGTGCAACAAGCTATCGACCAGGGAATTGCTCTCGATACTGTTGAAGTTTTGTATGTTAACCGCGTCCTTCCGCAACACTTTCAAGGGCAAGGGTGGGACTATTCCCAGTTCAGAGTCAATAAGGTTAATAATTTTATTCTGCCTATCGAATTCATTTCCAGAAATGAGCTTCCTCCGGAAGCATCAGTATGGAAAAAGCCAGGAGAAGACCTGGAAAAAACCCTTCAAGCCTGGGGCTTGCCTGAAGGATTCAAGAACGGAGATGCTGTCCCTGAAGCTCTTAAGCCCTTGTTAAGTTATACCACTAAGTTTGAGAAGTATGATCAGTCCTTGGCACGACAACAAGTCCAGGAAATGCTGGGCTTCAGCTGCAGAACGATGGGAACCATCGATGAAATGACCAGGGCAGCCAGCAGATTAATGACTGATTATGCTGAATCACGTGGATTTAAGCGACTGGATGGAAAAGTTGAATATATTGTTGTTTCTGAAAGTAATAATCAGATTTATCTGCTCGGCGACGCGGTATGCACTTGGCATGAAGACCGATTACTGTGGAAAGGATTCGGTGTAAGCAAACAGCAGATCAGAAACAAGGCCAAAGCTCTGAATCCGGAATGGACTGCTGAAATTGACCGCGCCAAGAAAGCTGCAGCAGAACAGGCTGTGGAAGATTTCAGAACATTAATGGATCCAGAGGTTCAATACCGGTCACCATCTGCGGAGTTCTTTAAGGCGGTAAACTTATTATTCCAGGCCGGAACAAACCAGTGGCTTGGCGCTGGACTGTACAAATTGTACCACAGCAAGAATTACAGCACAGCAGAAGCATTAGATAAAGCCATTGAAGACTTTAAAGCTGTAAATGCTGCAGAGATATGATGCTGCTCTTTTTGATTTTAACTAGATGGTAGAAAAAGATAAAATCAGAAAAAAAATTATTATGCAAAAAATTTCGCTGGGTGTAAAACCCCGCCCTTTAGGGCGAAATTTTTGCATGCTAAAAATGCGTAGTTGAGAAACCGCCTCTTTTGAAACCTCGTCATTTATGGCGAGGTGAGGCGGTTTCACGCATTTTTA
>DATDXK010000023.1:0-10157 GCA_035289345.1 Candidatus Nanoarchaeia archaeon | reverse complement strand
ACTTGAGAAATAATCTTACGATTAGTGAAACGAACTACCAATCTTGGCTTACTGGAAGACAACAGCTTAAGCCGCTTATGGTAATCTGTCTTTAACTCCCGCCTGCGCCGGTACAATACTGTTCTAGGTTTTTGGCCAGCCATAGTTATGATTTAGAGTTAGATAACTTATGCTCATTGATGTATAGCTTGATATGCCGGCGGCTTCTGAAATATCCGCCCTTAGACTTGGCATATAATGATTTATAATTCTCTGCTGATAATAACTTCTTGAGTTTTAATTCCTGCAGCAATTTTCGCTGCGTCCTTACCCTGGACATCCAACTGCTTTTGCGGGTGATGATTGAATGCTGGCTTCCTTTCCTTGAACCAAGGCCTCTACGGCGGCCTTTGCGCTTTTGGGCAGCCGTTTGACGGGCCCGGCCACGAGATTGTTCGTTGCCTGAAGCCTTAAATATTTTTTTAACCGCAATCAAGCCCCGTATATCTGACCTGGTGATGGCCTTAGCAATATCTTCCAAAGCTGAATCAGCAAACCTGATTTTTTTAGATGAAATGTTCAAAATCTTGGCTGCTAATTTTTTTTTGTTATTCATGATCTGTCCTATCTATTAACTTATCGCTGGGTGATGATCTTTTCCATCTCACGCTGCTGCTCTTTTCTCTTCTCCTCTTCCTGAGCCACAGCCGATTCCTGAGCAGGAGCATTAATGGCATCAATACTGGCTGCCAGGTTTTCTTTGTCCCCATACCTTTCTTTTTTCTCAGACTCTTCTTTCTTTGAGTCCTTTTTCTCGGCTTCTTTCTTCTTTTTCTCTTCAGCTTTACGCTCTTTCTCCTGCTGTTTTTTAGACTTAACTTCTAATTTTTCCAGCTTAGATCTTTTCCGTTCAGCCATCTGCTGATTAATCGCCTCCATGGACTTTTTGGAGTCCCTGACATTGATCACCCTGATCTGGTTGTCGAGAGCAAACTGAAGCAAGCTTAACCGCTTCTTGCTGCCTATAGTGCTGACCAGCACCGCCCCTTCATTAGCCGCATCCAGCGACTGCAATTCCTTAACAGTAGCCACCAGCACCGGCTTTAATCCAGATGAATGCAAGCCACGCACGATGCGCGGCGAACCGTAGCCTGGAGCAGGCATGGCCGGTCGGCCGCAGTGGCGCTGCCGGACTTTGGAATGGCGGCCCATCGGATAACGCCAGCGGCTTTCAATACGGCCAACGAACTTGGATTCCTTTACCAAAAAATCAGGCATCGATCTTTTAGCCTTGTTGCGCGCTGCCAGAATTGACTTGATACTGCTCATGTTACCTAGCCTTCCCTGCTTTTTCAATAATATAGCAGCCATCCTGAAATATTCTTATGTCCCGGTTAGTTATCCGGCCAGCCTGTTCAATTCTTGCCGCCATCTGCCCGGCCAACTCCTTATCTGCCGAGCGCACCATTATTTCCGTGCCGTTAATTTTCACTTCTACGCCATCAATTAAGCTAACCTTCCTAGGCACAGTTTCACCCAGAAAATTCTTGATAACCAGTTCTTTTCCAGATACTAAAACATTCATCGGAAAATGCCCCGAGCAAATTTTTAATTTGTAAGTGTGCTGTTCCAAAACTCCTTGAACCATATTTTTGATATGCGAATAAAATGAGCCCACGATGGTCTTTTCCTTTTTTGTCCCTTTTTTCGAAAAAAGGGTTATTTTATCGGCAATAACTTTGATTTCTACTTTGGGATAAACAAAATTTCTTTCCACTGTCCCTTGCGGGCCAGTTACCTTTAACAGATGCCCATCTAAGCTGACCGCAACATCCTGGCCAAATGCAATTTCCTTAAGAATATCTTGTTTCATGGTTAATAGCAATAAGCAATCAATTTGCCTCCCGATTTGATTTCCTTGGCCTGGTGATGAGTTACAATACCTTTAGGCGTAGATACCAGAATAATCCCAAAATCTTTCGCCGGCAGATAGCGCTTTTCCCATTTCTCAATGGTAGGATAAGTGGTGGAAAAACGCGGCTTGATCACGCCGCATTTGTTAAGGTTGCCTAACAAATTAATTTTAAGCCCCCGGCCATTATTAATCTCTTCATAAGACCCAATATAAAGATGGTCCCTCATGATTTCCAAAATTTTCTTGATTATCTTGGAGACCTGAGTTACCACTAGCTCTTTCTTCCCGGCCCGTTCTGCATTTAAAATTTTAATCAAGGCGGCAGCCAATGGATCATTCAACATGCTTATTTTCTCCCCCTGACTTACTCTTCATTTTAATTTCCACTTTAATTTCCATTTTATTTCTCAGTTTATTTTTCATGTTCTGGTTAAAGTTATATTTTTTAAGCTATCTGTTTTTTAATTGAATCTTTTTAATTAAATTTCTTGAAGCCCAGCCCAACGGCCATCTCCCTGAAACATTGCCGGCACAAATGCAAGCCATATTTCCTGATGTGCGCTTTCAGGCGTCCGCAATTTTTGCATTTTCTCAAGGCAATCCCGCAGCTTCTTTCCTTAGGCTGATTAAATTTGATGAATTTCTGCTTCTTAACCGGTTTAGCATTCAACTGCGTAAACATTTTTTTGTGGTCGCTGGCTGTCATAGTTTACCTTACCTCTACCTGAAGCTTATCTTTGGCGAAAGCCATAGCCTCATCCCTGCTAATCAGGTGCGTTTTGCCAACACGGCTACGCTTAATTCGCCGCTGTTTCACCCTGAAGCCAGCTCTCTGCAAGGTAACGGCTACTTCTAACCCCATGATCTTCAATTCTGGATCGTAATCCAAGCCTTTAATATCGATATATTCTGGAACTCCAAAAGAAAAATTGCCTTGGTTATCAAAATTATCAGCAGATAAGACCTGGTTCTTAGCGGCCAACAGCCGTTTTAACAGCTCGATAGTGTTTTTTCTGATTGTAGCCTTACAGCCTATTTTTAATCCCGGCCGCAGATTCCACCCGGGAATTCTTTTCGTGGTTACCGTAGAAACCGGCTTAATCTCTTCTGAAAGCTTTTGTAATAATTTAAGCCCTTTTTTATGCATCTCCTCATCTTTGCCGGAACCGATATTTAAGGTAACTTTAGCTATCTTAATCCCCCTCATGATATTGTCCTGAACTGCCGTAAGTTTTATTTTCTCTGACATTTTTTTAACCAACCACAAATAAATAATTTTTAGCTGTCTCAATTTTAAGACTGCCTGTTTGGCAGACAGCCTGATCCAGAGCTATCTGCTCCACCACACAGCTAGCGCCGCTATGCTTTCCAGCAGTTAACAGCACTTTAGCTCCGCTCTTCAATGGCAAAAAAGCTACGACCTTTAATGAAGGCAATTCCATCTTAATGCTGTCGCCAACAGAAGCAGATTTTTCAGCCGATCCGGCCAGGAGCGTTTTACCATCATGCAAGCCCAGTTGGGTTAGGCCTTTTTTCAACATCGTCTTGCCGACAATCTTGCAGACCTTAGACGCGCTCTGCTCTTCAGATATCTCCTGCAAAGCCAGCCGGCCTTTTAAATCCAAAACTACTTGATAAAATTTGTTCAAGCTGGAGATGCTTATAACATCAAATAAACCTACAACCAAGCGATGGTCCTTCTTTCTTTGCCCATCGATAAGGACCTCATTATTATTTAACAGCCGCTTAACTTCGCTCATCGAACCAGCTAATTGCAAGTTGTCCCTGATGACCATCCCCAAAGGCAGGCCCAAGCTGAAAGAATGGGCGCCAGGATTAGGCCTGACAGCAAAAACATTTTTTTTCCGATTGATCAGCCACGTTTTAGGCGCAGCAATCCTTTTTAAGTGATTTTTCATGGTAATTATCTTCTGGTAAATTTAGTGAGTAAATTTAGTGAGTAACCTCTTTCTTAGCTAAATTATTTACTCTCTGGTTATTCTTCTGGTTATTAATTTCATTATTCTTATCATCATTAATCTTCATACCCTGTACAGAATGTTTTGCTCCGGCAGCCGAGGTTTTGTTGCTCTCTAGCTTTTGCTTCCTTTTTTTGTCAGCCAGATCCAGATCCACTAGCAGCAAGTTTGAAGGAGTAATCCAGGGCCGGACTTTGGACCCGTCCTTTTTTATTACTTCCAGGCTGTTGATGTAAACTCTTTCCCGCTTAAGGTCAACCCGCTCAACCTGGCCTTCCTTCTTCTTATACTGGCCGCGCAGCACTTTTATTTTATCTCCTTTCCGGACCTGGATGCTTCTGGTGCCGTATTTTGCCCTCAAGGAGGAAGCTAAATGGACGTGAGCAAATTTCTGCCGGATATGCAGCGGAGCATTAAACCTGTATTTACGCTGCTTCCTTACCAAGGTGCTGCTTTTCCAAGCCGTTGAAAATTGTTTCATAATTATTGATTATGTCGTGGATTGTGTTTTTGATTATTTTTAGCCTGATTTAGTTGACCAGTTAATAGTCTGCTGGTTAATAATGAGTTAGTTGGTTATACGATTATGCTGGCCACCTTAGCTACCGCCGGCCAGCGTTCCGCTGCCTCCTTAGCAATCGGCCCCTTAAACAATGTGCCTTTTGGGTTGCCTTTCTCGTCTTTTAATACCACCGCAGCATTATCTTCAAACTTGATCCTGGTCCCGTCTGCTCTTCTGTATTCTTTTCTCTGACGCACAATTATCGCAGGAACCACTGTCTTTCTCATCTCTAATTTACCCTTTTTAACTGAAGCCAAAACCAGATCGCCTACGCCGGCTGCCTGAATTCTTCCTCTAGTAGTGTTATAACCTTTAACCGCAAAAATCTTGATGACTTTTGCTCCGGAATTGTCACAAGCGTCTACCCTGGCCTCTAATGGCAGGGCACGAGTGATCCTGCTTTTAACTGCTTTCATGTTGGTATTCCTCAATCTTCTTCTCTTTAGCTGCTGACAACTTTTTGCCAGCGGCTTTTCTTGGAGTTTTAACCTGTTTAAGATCCACAACTGCAGCCGCAAAAACTTTAATTACCACATGATGCTTGGTCTTGCTCAAAGGCCTGGTTCTGGCCACCAAGACCTGTTGTCCAACCTGGGCATTCAAAGCCAGCGGGTTATGGACTCTAAGCCGTGAACGCTTCATCTCATAACGCTCATACTTAGGCACAAAATTGGACCTGAACCATTCAATGGTAGCAGACCTGTTGGTATCTTTCTTTATCACTTTACCCCTCAATAATTCTTTTTTAACCAACAGCCCGCCGGTAAAAGGGCAGTTCTGGTCATAGTTGGCACTATCGTAAGCTCTCGGAGGAGCTGGAATGCCCAACACGGTTTCTTTAAGTCGATATTTTTGTTTGTTCATTTTAGTCCTTGATCATTTTCCTTTCAAACGGTCTTCCGGCCGCCGGGCCAGCTGATCGCCCGATAGGACCATTTCCGTTCCCTGGATTTTGAAAGCCAGGTTCTGCTTAAGCAAGGTTTTAATCCTGCCCTGATGAAATAATTTCAAAGTGCTCTTGGTCTCATCAACAATCCTGCCCTGCCAGCCAATCAAGGAACTGTTACTAGCCTTGACAATGATTATTTCCCTGCCGATAAGTTCACCTGGAAATATTTTTGCCGCCATAGTTGTTGCCATTCGTGCCGCACCAAAAAACTTATTTTGATGTCCTGATCTTGGATTTCTCCCCGAACCAGGATTTATTCTATTTTAAATCTGGTTTTACGCTGCTCTCTGCCCCCTAACCTAAATTTGGATACTGGCTATTGTATCTCGATAGTTTCTTCAGGAAACCCCATCTCTGCCAACACCTGCCGGACACGCAATTTATGGTCTCCCTGCAATTCCACATTGCCAGTTTTTGCCGTACCGCCGCAAGCAAACTTAGATTTCAATTTCTTGAAAATCTCGTTGATGTTGGCTTCTTTCTTGATTCCGGTGATGATCGTATATTTTTTCCCAAACTTTCTTTTTTCAATCTTGACGATGATTTTCTGCTGTTCCAAGGCGATGGTTTCGCAAACACATAGATCTTGGGGCAGCCCGCACTGATTACACACTTCACCAACCATTACTGACGCTCACTCTCCTGTCGGTTTAGCATGGTTAAGATGCGAGCAATATTTTTTTTGGTCTGCTTCAATTTCCCGGGGCTGGAGGTATTAGCCCCCGTAGCTACCTGTACATTAAGCTTAAGGAGCTCTTTTTTAAATTCTCCTAACTTTTCTTTCAAGCCCTCTCCATAGAGGCTGTTAAGGCTTTTGGTAATTTTCATCAGTTTTAATTCCTATTTTCATCCTTATTTTCAGCAATGTCGCCAGAGATAGCTGTGGCAGTGACACTATCAGCAGATAAAGCTCCTTTAGTTGCAATACCTGCTGCAGATGCATTACCTTTAGAGTCTTTAATGGTATTAATGGCAGTATTTTTCTGATCAGCAATCGGCTCCTCTACGGCAGCTGCATCTGTAACTATTTCTTTAGCCATCTCCTTAGCCTCAGTTTCTAAAACTGGGCGGTCTGCTACGGGCATTGCCGATTCAACCGGCTTTTTTTCTTTTTTAACTGCTTCTTTTTTAGCCACTTTTTTCCGAGGAGACCTTTTTTTAGGTCTAGTTTCATCTGCAGATAAACTTTTTTCAGCTTCCGTTTTAGTGATCTCTTCTAACAAGATAACCGGTTGGTCCAGAATCTCGATCGTATCTGGCAGCAGCAAGTCGGGAGGCATGATCGCTACCTTAATTCCAATTACACCGCTTTTCAATAAGGCACTTTTCTGGGCCGTCTTTACTCCATAAATGGCCACATCACCGCATTTCTTCAGGTAGCCTTGATAAAATCTCCAGCTCTTAGCTCTGGCGCCAGGAATCTTCCCGGAAATAATCAGTTCTATCCCCAACGCTCCAGAGTTCAAAACATTCTCCATGATTTTATGGCCGATACTCTTGAACCTGGCTGAGCCAAACTTCTCCAAAGAATTGGCAATCCTCTCCGCCACAATCCTGGCATCCAAGAATACATCTTCAACTTCAATTATCTCAACCTGCGGATTTTCCAAGTTAAACTCTTTCTTTAGCTTTCTAGTAAGCTCTTTGATATTAGCGCCCTTGGAGCCAACAATCAAGCTCGGCCGGCTGGCATGAATGATAATTTTTTCACCCAAGGGTATTTTTTTAAGCCTGACCTGGGAAATGCCTGCTCCCTTAAGAGTGCTTTCTACCTGCTTCTTAATATAATACTCCTTAGTTTTCTGCTGGATAATATCTCTCTCAATCATTTGATTATTTCTCCATTTTCTATTTCTCTGTTTCCTGTTCTGTTTTAAATTTTTCTTCCAAATTTTTAGGCCTCTCTTCCGAATCTTTAGGCGTCGGCATCTTATTTTCCTTGCCTAGAATAGATTTTCCAATGCGGCCTTTTACGGCATCTACGGCATCTGCAGTTACAGAGCCTTTCCCGGCAGCAGCTTTTTTTACGGCTATTTCCTTAACCTCAATTTCTAAGTTAGCTCGCTTTGTGGATGTCCTAAACCTCTTTCCTGTAACTGGAATGGAAGCCAGATTAGCCATCATGACGGTAATTTTTAAATTAGCGGTATTCAACCCCTTCGATTGCGCATTAGCTTCCACGGAATTGATCAGGCGCAAAAAGGCGCGGGCAGCTTTTTCAGGATACCTACCGGCAGCCATGGTTCTTTTGTGGGCCACATTTTGCTTATATTTCCTGAACGGGATAGCTCTCTTCATCTCAATAGTATCCTGCAAGATTTTTTTGGCTGCAGCCGTGTTCTTATAACGGATAGCCCGGCTGATTTCCACACTATGCTTGAACGATACTGATATATCTGATGATTTTGCTTTAGCCGAATGTTCAGTTGCTGTTAGTTGATTTGTTTTCATTTTTTATCAGATTTAATTTTATCAGATTATCAATGCCATGCCATGATATCTAACGCTACCATACATAACATTGCCCTCTAAGCTTGTTTTTAAGCTTATTATTATAAATCCTAGTATTATCGGTCTTAACCACAGGACTATTAAGGCCAATCTCACCATCGGCAGCCCTATGGAAACCAGTGTTGAAATAAGAAGTCCAATCGGTACTGGACATTCCGGCGCTATACCAATTGCCGCGATTAGTCATCTCTTGTGATGGTTTTTCTCTCAAGGATTTACCACCATCAAGACATTTAGCTTCACAACTAGCTAAAGCTGCCAGGCTTACTGCCAACGCTATGTTTCGAAGTTTATCTTTCATTTTTACCTTGCTGATACGGCTTTACTAGACCTAGTTGCCCCGATACCTGCAGCACTGTGCGTAACTGGCTTTCTGGTTAAAGCAAATTCTCCCAAATAATGGCCGATCATTTCAGTGGTTATATCCACCCGATGGTATTCCTTGCCATTATAGATGGCCAATGTCGTTCCCAACATTGAGGAAATAATTATCATATCGCGGCAATGGGTCTTGATGTTTTTATCTCCACGAGTGATCCGCTTAAGCAATCTTTTTTGCGCTTCCGTAAATCCTCTCCGGAGCGATCTTCTAGCTCGAGCACCAACCAGCGGTATTAATTGGTCTAAATCCAGCCGTTTGACTTCTTCCTCAGTCTTTCCTCTCCAGTTAAATTGTTTAATAGCCATTTTTAGTTAGTAAAACTCATTTCCAGGTTAAACATTATATAACCATCTTTTACCTTCTCCTCCCCGTCCTGCGTGGCGCAATTTTACCAACTTTCCTTCCCGGTGGCGCGCTTCTTGGCGATTGAGTAGGCCTACCCTTAACATGAGAGCATTTTCCACCAAATGGATGGTCCACCGCGTTCATGGAAACGCCGCAAACACGCGGATAAACCCTATTTGTGGCTCTCCTTTTCATGAACCGGCGTCCAGCTTTAAGGAAAGGCTTGTCTCTCCTTCCAGAACCGGCTAAAACTCCGATTGCCGCACGGCATTCTGGCAATAAGATCTTCTCTTTCCGCGAAGGCAGCAATACTCTGATAATTCCTTCAGATTTAGCCACCACTCGGGCCGCTGAACCAGCAGTGCGAACCATTTTGCCGCCATCGCCAGGGCGCAATTCTATATTATGGATCAAGGTTCCTTCTGGTATGTCTTTCAAAGACAATACGTTCCCGGGCTTAATTTCCACACCAGCGCCAACCTGGATAGAATCACCGACAGTAATGCCTTCCGGAGCTATGGTTCTAGCCCGCAGACCATCAGCATAAGCCACTTCCATCAACGGGCTGCTATGAGCAGGGCAATGCAGCAAATCTACTACTGTTCCATTCTGAGATAGATGCTTAACTTCGGCTTTATACCTGAAACTAGGAGCCTTGTAAGTAGGCGAACCACGTCCACGCCGTTGCTGAATCAGATTTTTACCCATTTTATATCAACCCCAAATCAGCGCTTACGTCTGAAGCCAAATTTCCTGCGCTTAATTTCACGCTGGCTTTTTTTTGGCCGCTGATGGCATTTTGAATATTAACTTTTATCACCGACACCTTAAACATTTCTTCAACTGCCCATTTTACGCCAGCCTTAGTGGATCTTGGATCAACAATAAACGTCAACTTGTTGTCAAACTCGATCGCTTTAATTGCTTTTTCTGTCGATAGAGGAAATTTAATTATTTGGTAAGGGTCAAATGCTTCAACTGACTTATCAGCTTTTACTGAGTTGTCTGCTCCGGTTTCCTGTTTAACAACAACATTTTTCCCTTTAGCCGCTTTAACAGCCTTGCCTTTAACCATTTTTTTTTCAGCCATATTTATAAAAACAGTCTCTCTGAATCAATTTTTTCGATAGCGCTCTTGGTCAATAAAGTAGCTCTTCCAGGCAAGGCTCCAGGAGCCAGCAATTCTACATTCAATGAATTGGCCGGCACGATATCTAAACCAGGAATATTCTTAGCAGATTTAAGAACAGCGCAATCCTCTTTGCCAACCACAATCAATAGCCCTTTCTTGCGCCGGTATTTTCTGTTGCGCAATTTGCCTCGGCCAGCCCGGATTTTCTTTACTGCTGAACGGGTCAATTCATCTTGAAAACCCCATTCAACTAAAATAGATTTAACCACCGCAGTCTTATTCAAAGTTTCAAAATGATCTTCAATGACAAAAGGATAAAGCTCAGGGATATGGTGGCCGCGTTTTCCCACGATGTTCCGGTTTAACACTGCGCCCAAAGCCGACCTGATGGCCTTAGAATTCT
>DATDXK010000022.1:0-5739 GCA_035289345.1 Candidatus Nanoarchaeia archaeon | reverse complement strand
TCCTCAAGCTGATTCCCGCCAGCTTTGTAGTCGTCTCTTTCCCTATTAAAACCATGTCCGGCAAGAAGATGAATTTTCCCAGGAGGAGATGGATTGAATTGATGTGCAAACGTTTAGGGTATGCTTTTAATTTAATTGAGTCCGAGAATGAACTGTTTTATGTGCTGAAAAAACCTACTGAATGATCCCATATCTAGCGCTTAATACCTCCATAATCTTCTCGCGAGGAGAATCTGGCGAAAGCATATCTTCACCAGTGATTGCTTCAGCGATTGCTTTATATATTTCTGCTACCTGCCTAAACTCATCTGGGGGAACTCGATAAGTTAGGGCAAGTTCTCTTCTTTCTTCCATTCTAGCATCATTAAGGAGAACATCTTCCGATTTCCGGCCAAAAGTATCTAACAAAAATTGCCTGAATGGCTCTTTTGAGTATCCAGCTATTTGCCCTAGCTCATAATATCCTTTGTCCACTATCCTTGATGAATCCGGCGTGCCGGCCTCATCGATGAATCTTATTTCCAAATCTCCATTTAGCCTCTTCACATAACCAAACTCAAATTTAGTGTCCAAGAACAAATACCCGCGTTTTTTAAGTTCAGTGCTGATCAGATCAAATGCTTTTGCTGATAACGTTTCATATAGAGCAACATCTTCTACACTCTGAAAGCCAAAGGCCCGAAAATTTTCTTCTATTTGTTCCCGTGTTATCTTGGCATCCTCCTCTTGGGGTATTCCTGGAATTTGCAAAGTTCCTTTAGTAGTCGGAGTAATTATCAATTGCTCCAGCCGGTGGTATCTCTTCAGCCCATCAGGCAATTTAATACCGCAGAATTCTCTCGTCCCTTTTTCATATACGCGCCAGATGCTCCCGTCCAGGTATTCCCTGCCCACCGCCTCTATTTTGATGGGCTCGGCTTTCTGCACCAGCCAGACCTGTGGATGAGGAGTATCTACCAGATGATGGTTTGCTATCCCTGCTTCTTGCAGCCTTTTAAACCAATAGTTGGAACTGGCATTAAGAGCTGCCCCCTTTCCCGGCACTCCCATTAATCCTTCTGCGGCCTGCCAGACTACATCAAATGCAGAAATTCTATCACTGGTGATCATCACTCCTAGTTGAGCATCGTGATGGACAGGATATCCTTCTCTTTCAACTAATCTTCTGCTATCAGCTGAAGTTAACCAATAGACAGACCTGACTTTGCCATTATGCACCTCTCCCTGATGCCGGATAGGCAGGTCATTAGTTACAGTTAAGGCTAAATCCGCCAAATCAGTTGTTGACATCTTCTATTGCCTCTCCATAGATATTCTTTTGACACAGCATACTCCGCTATTTTGAGGTGCAATGCCGATTGCAGCAATTGGCCGGCTATCCGAGCGGATATTAAGATAGTCCGATAAGTCTGGATGCAATACTTTTCCAACCGCAGCTTCATCTGTTCCGTCAGCAAAAACTGAGCTTGGGCTGGGCAGCAGATCAATCACCGGAACACAATGCCTGTTGGTCAAAGTTTCTTTAGGCAGGAACATTCCTGGCTTGATTATTGTTCCGGGAAGGTACATCCCTCCGGCAGTTCTGACTTCATAAGCAGTGATGAGTCCGATATTGCTTAGTAAAGTAGCCCGGTCGACAGCATTATGCACCTGCACTATCTCTGGTTCTAAAGCATAAAGTACGCCAGTTTCCACCAAATCTTCCTGGCGGCAGATTCTGGCTCTTCCGGAAGTCTCGCCTTTCTCGCCCATGATTAGAGCGGTCAGCAGGGCATTGGCGTTAACCAAAGAGGTCGTCAAATCCAGGTTTTTAAGGTACACTGTCGAGTTATGCAGAGAATAACCATCTTTAATAGCCTGGTAAAAAGCGCGGTTAACTTCCTGGAAGGCAGCCCTGGCTTCTTCCCGGTCGGGAAAAAATTCCTGCAAAGTTGCCAGCATCTCTAAAGCTACCGTTTCACCAGTTTTGGGATGGCGCGCAGTTAATTCTTTCAGCGCATTTTGCCGAATGAATCCGGACATGGTTTTTGTTCTTCCGCCCACGGAAGTGTTCAAAAATTTAAATAGATGAACCTGATGGGCTGTAGTTTGGTAATAGCCATGGCCGGCAGCAGCCAGGGCATGCAGCCCATCAGTCATTCCGGAAGTCCGGTTAGGCCCAAACCGAAAATTGTTAGATAAGATGTTAGACTGGACATTTTCAACAATGCCATGATAGCCTTTCTCTTTTAATCTCTGGATTTCCGCTCTGGTGTCGCCGATATGAAAATAACTACCATTAAATATTCTTAAAAATTGATCCAGTAAAAACTGTTCCGGCTGTTCGTGAGCAAAAAATTCAATTTCCTGAGCTGATAATTTTTTCTGAAGGGCGCTCAATCGCCCGTCTTTAGTGTAGATTTCGGCATCTTTCAAGGCCCGCCCTAGAGAAGCCAGATCAGTGATCCCTAACTTCTGCCATTGCTGGTCGTGCTGCAATTCATCGTTAAGCATATTGATTTGCGTGGCTACATAACTCTTGAAAGTCTGATGATCAAACAGCGCGTCTTCTACTGTCGGGGCAAATTTTCCCGCCATGGCCATCGATGAGCCGGTAGAGCCAGCCAGAGTAGAATCCATGGTATCGGGCTTGTTGACCACATCATAGACCCGGTTAGTAGGAACAACTAAGCAGGCTCTCAAATCAAGCATCAGGTGATAACCATATTTTAAATCATCACCATCTTCAGCCAGAACTTGTTTTTTGGTCAGCAATCTGGTCCGGCCGGTAGCGTTGTAAAGACGATGCACTTCTTCTTCCAGCGTAAAAGGATTAGCTTTAACATTTCCACGCATATAATTACAGATGTCCGGTTCAACGACTGTTGCCGGAAGCAGATTAAGGCTAAGCCGGGCGTCTTCACCATTAACATTTTTGGTTGTGGCTCCTTTACCGGCATTGTGTGTGCCGACCACAGATTCTACCCATTTGACTCTAGAGTCAAGGCGGGCGATTAATCTGGTTCCTTTGCCTTTGCCTTCATCGCCGCGCTGTGCACCGCTAGGGCAATAGATGGCTGTATGACCTTCAGGAGTCGGAAAATAGAGCTCCAGGGCTTCTTCATCAGAGATGACCACAAACTTCTTTCGAGGAGCTGGAGGGGTAAAATCACTGCTGAAGATATACTCTACTTTATCTGGATCCATCCGTTCAAAATCAATCTTGACTAAATCCATTCTTTCTACCTCATTCAAACAAACCGCATCCCTTCTCCTTCTGCAACATTACCAATATGATAACTTTTCAAAGCGTGCCTTTCTGACAGCATCTGTTGAATCTCTGGAACTGTTCCTGCATCTTTAACGACGGCAACCATCCCTATTCCCATGTTAAACGTTCTTCGCATCTCGTCAATGTCCACCGGCCCTTTTTCAGCCATATAACCGAAGATTGAGTGAACTTTCCAACTGCCGCTTGCAACTTGAGCGCCTAATCCTGAAGGCAAGGCTTTTGGCAATTTGTTAGGCATTCCCCCACCAGTAATGTGGGCCATGCTCTGGATCTGCCCGGGAAACAGCTCTAATAAATCCTGCACCAGTTGAGTATAAATTAAAGTTGGCTGCAGCAAAGCCCTGCCAACTGTCGTCTCTAGCTCTGGAACATAATCATTAACAACCAACCCTAGTACATCAAAGAATATCCTTCTGGCTAAAGATAATCCATTGCTATGGATGCCGGAAGATTCAATCCCCAATAGAGGATAGCTTGGCCGGATATCTTTTCCATGAAGCAAGCGGTCTTTCTTCACCTCTCCTACTGCCAAGCCAGCCAAATCAAAATGTTTCGGCGCGTACATCCCGGGCAATTCTGCGGTCTCCCCGCCAAGTAAAGGAAAATCTCCCAGACGGCATCCTTCCACAATCCCTTCCAGAATTTGCGCATGCTGCCCTTCTTCAAGTTTTCCCGTAGCCAAATAATCCAAAAAAAATAAGACTCTGCCGCCAACTCGGCTAATGTCATTGGCGCACATCGCTACTAAGTCCTGACCGACAGTAGTAAGGTCCCCTTGTTCTATCGCTACTAACAGTTTTGTCCCTACGCCATCAGCAGCCCCGATTAAATAATGGTCGCCATAATCATAGACTGCCTTGAACCCAGAAACATCTGGCACGATCCGGTCATTCCAAGTAGTCCTAATACAAGCTCCTAAATTTTTCACTACCCTCTCGCCCATAGCTACATCAACACCGACCAGAGCATATGTTAACGGTTGATCATCTGTACCCATCTTTTACTCTACCCCATCATCAATCAAAGAATTATCCAAAATCTTATTTTTAATACCCATTCCTTAAAACAGATAAATCAAAACCATTTAAATACATTATTGTACTCGAGAATTAGTACACTCTAACAGTGGTTAAATCATCATTCAATTATTCCTGTGATTATTATCAGTTCAATCAATCTCAATTCCATAATCATTATAAATCCAGCTCAGTCCCGGTTCTAAAATGGCTTTATCCGAGTTAGAACAAAGATTATTTACTGGACTAAATGAAGTTTCGCAACAAGCCCTAAAGGAAGGCTGGGCTTTAACCAAGCAGGCTTTTGGCGCTGCTGATCCTTCTGAACAAGATCGGTTAACGCAGGAAGCAGAAGCCGCCTATAAATTGCCACAGGATTTTGTCGAAGATGCTTATAGATCAGGCCAGTTTTCAGATAAGTTGGCGCTTTCAGTTGAGTTTGGCAAGGCTTTAGATCTTGAAGCTGTGCGTGTTGACATCAATGTATTTGACCTATACCGAAGAGTTGGCCGGCTGGAAGAAGCCAGAGAGTTAGGAGAGCTGACACTTAAAGCTGCTTTGGAGTTAGACGAATTAGCTCTGGTTCAGCGGGCTGGTAATTTCTTGACTTTAGTGCAAGCTGCTGAAGCTTATCAACTCATTGACCAAGGAAAATTGCCAGAAGCCCTAGCTAAATATCGGGAAAGGGAAGTAACATTTAAGCAAATTGGTCTGGAGAGGGCTGAGGGCAAGAACGCTGTGATGCTTTACTTAAATCAAGCTGCTAATCACCTTGACATTGTTGATTTATCCGTTGAAATGGGAATGCCTGTTGCTGGACTAGATAAAGAATTAGCTGCTGCTGCCGACTCAGTCGGAAAAGCTCAGCCCTTGATCGCTGGTTTAGAGCCTCAAGATCGGGCAAATTGGCAAGCTAATGCGCATTATGACCGCGGAAAAATTGATTTCTATCGAGGAGATTTCGACTCAGCCATTGGAGAATATACGCAGGCTTTGGAAACCTCTCGGCAGGGAGCGGATTATAATTTACAGGCTGCCTTCATTGAACTGAGCTTAGCCCATGCTTTTGGCCATGCTGCTCGAGCCCGTTCCCAAGTGAATCCTGATTCTTCAAGTGCTAGTTTTAGCCATACTCTTAGCTCGGGAGATGTCAATGCTGCTCGCCTTCATCTTCAGCCGGTAGAAGTTTATATGCAGAAGAATGGGTTTGGCATTTACCAGAGAAGAGCTGATATTCTACTTAAGGAAGTAAAAAGTTTATTACCCCAATAACACTACTATACACATTTTTTTAGTTGATATCTTTTTGAGTTAGTGTTCTGAGGGTTTAAACCCCCGCCCTTTAGGGCGCTTTTTCTGATAGAAAAGTTTTTGCGCGGCTTCGCCGCAGAATGAACTGCGGACGAAACAGCGCGCTTATCTATCTCATTAAAATAGCGTGAGCTTTCGTTC
>DATDXK010000021.1:0-13102 GCA_035289345.1 Candidatus Nanoarchaeia archaeon | reverse complement strand
CCTCTTTTTTTCCGAAAGGGTTTAATTACTATGCTGGCGGGCATATTCACCATCCAACAATTAAGGAAGTTCCCGGAGTTGGCGTGATGTCTTACCCCGGAGCCTTGTTTCCTAACAGTTTTGCTGAATTAGAGCAGTATGGGCATGGAGGATATAACCTTATCACCATCGATGATAATTCTCAGCAAGTCCAGTGGCAGCCGCTAGAGATAAAGCCGCGCGTGGCAGTAGTGATGGACTGTGATGGTCTGTCATCATCACAAGCAGAGTTGGCCTTGTCAGAACGGTGTTCAGCGCAGCCAGTTAAAGATGCGGTAATGACCCTCCGCTTGAAAGGTAAGTTAAGCCTAGGAAAAGTCTCCGCTATCGCCTTTAATGAAATCATCAAGTCTTTGTCAGCCCAAGGCGCTTACTTCATCATGAAAAATACCGCTAAACTGTACTCGGAAGAATTCAAGGAAATCAGGATTGCCAACTCTGATCCGGAATTTATTGAAGAGCAAATTATCCGGGAGCATGCCCAGCAAATCAAGCTGTTTGACCCGGCCACGGAACTCTTTTTGACTAAATCGCTGTTATCCTCGTTAAATATTGCAAAAAGGGAAGGAGAGAGTGTTACTGATTTCCAACAGCGAGTTGAAACTGAAGTAAAAAGAATTCTTAGCTTAAATTTTTAAGAAAAATAAACACAAAAATCCTGAAACTCGCTATCCCAACCGCAGCAAGCTGCAGGGTATTACGCGAGTTTCCGAGCGGATTTTCGGTTATTACTCGCTGTACCATTGCAAGCAACGGGGTATTGACCCAGCGAGTAATAAATAATAAAATAAAAAATTTGAAGGGGATTATTCCTTCTTCCTTAAGCCAAAGTAAGCTGCTGCTGCGGCCACTATCACTACCAAGATGATGACCCACGACAGGGACCTGCTACTTTCCTCAACAGCTGGTGCAGGAGTAGTTTCTGCCACTGGTTCTGCTGCTGCTGGCTGCTCACGCACCGACGCTGCTGCCGCTGCCGTAGCCAGTGAAGTCAATTCCAGTTTAGGCTTGCCACTGACTAAGGCCACATAGCGCACACGCAGGTCATTTTTACCATCGCCATCAGTATCTATTTCTTTGCTTTCTCCAGCATCTAAAGTAATCGTAACTGGCTCTGAAGAGATGGTTACGGTTACTCTTTGCGCGGTAGCTGAAACAACGGTTACGGTATGTGAAACTTCGCCTACAGATACTGAAGTAGCCCGGTTAACCACGAAATCCATTACTACTGCTGCTTGTCCTGGAACAGCTGCAGTTGGAGCTGTTACTTTTTTGGCAGCAGCTCTCCTTGCTGCGCTACCATCCACTCCAGCAGCACTGCCTGATGGCGATTCAGTAGTAAAGGAAGAAGTCAGAGACTTGCTGTTGTCCACTTCGTCGCTACATCGTACAGTAAATGAATAACTAGTCGCTGGGCTTAGGTCCGTAGCTGTGATCGTTCTAGTCGAACCGGTGCCTGTGATAGTACCTAAAGTAGTGGTGCAAGTTCTGGCATCAGAGCTGGTAGCTACAGTTATTTCTAAAGATGTTTCCGTGCCTTCTTTCAAAGTCATGGTCAAGGTTGGCGCAGTCTTGTCAACATTGATGGTAAAGGTTTCAGTTTTATTTAAGTTGCCAGCAAAATCTGTGGCATAAATCGTAACGGTCATTGGATTCTCATCCGAAAGGCTGGATGCATTGACCAAGACTTCCCAGGTTACAAACAGCGAACCATAGACATCGCCATAAGTAGCATTAGGCAGGAAATGAGATCGGTTAGTGGCCGTTACATTAAATAGTGTACTGCTGCCGTTGGAAAATTGGAAGGTTACATTCTTGACCCCAGATAAAACATCTCTTACTGTAACATTAAATGAGAGATTATGCACGTCATCGGCAGAAACTTCCACTGCCACCTGGCTAGGCCACTTTTGAGGTTTTGTAATGTTTACTTCTGCCACTTTATTGTCTACCGTCACATAAGTCATGAACGACTGGTTGGCAAAAGGAAGTTCAGCAATGCCGCCAGAGAAGTTATAGACTAAAATCGTAACGTTATAAACTCCATCTGGAAGGGTGGTAGTAACAAAAGTGTAGTTCCATAATGTATCGTTCTCGGCAATGCTATTCAAAGAAGCAATACTATCATTAAAGATCGTCCGATTAGCTACTAAATCTTGCCTGGTTCCGTTGGCTACCGTAAAATTATTAGAGGTGTTGGAATACCAGCGCCATTGGAATGAGATATTAGTAATGGTTAAGTTACTTGGGCCTTGCAATGTAAAGCTAACATTAGCTGTCCCAGAAAAATTGCTGCCAGAAACCGTGCCTGAAGAGTTGCTTCCAATCACCGGATTCATTGAAGCGTCAACTATGTCCCGGTTAAGAGTATCTGCATTTAAAGGGGTTCCCCCGCCATTAAGATTTATAGCTATGACAAAAATTGCAACTAAAGCAATCAACCCAAAAATCGTAAACAACTGATTTCTTCTTTTCATTTTATACCACCTTTTTATTCAAACACTCGTTTTTAGCTTCATTAAACGTGAACTGAGTTCTAGAACAATAACCCAACTTATAAATATTTAGTTTCACCGCCAGATAGTAAAACATAAAAACAGTTATCGGCTTAAATATCAAAGAAAGCCAGAACCAAGAAAAACAAAAAAAACAAAAAAAAATAATAAGACTTTTGTTAAGAAAACTACCTCTTCTTCCTTAAGCCGAAGTATGCTACTGCTGCGGCCACAATCACTACCAAGATGATGATCCACGACAGCGACCTGCCTTCTTCCTGGCTAGGTTGTTTAGTAGTTTCTACTGCCACTGGTTCTGCTACTGCCGGAGCTGCAGTTGGTTGCCCGCTTGCTGGCACTGCGACAGTAGCCAGTGAAGTCAATTCCAGTTTAGGCTTGCCGCTGACTAAGGCCACATAGCGCACACGCAGGTCATTTTTACCATCGCCATCGGTATCTATTTCCTTGCTTTCTCCAGCATCTAAAGTAATCGTAACTGGCTCTGAAGAGATGGTTACGGTTACTCTTTGCGCGGTAGCTGAAACAACGGTTACAGTATGTGAAACTTCGCCCACAGCTACGGGAGTAGCCCGGTTAACCACGAAATCCATCACAACAACTGCTGCTTCTGGAGTTACTGCTGTCGGAGTAGTCGTGCTCCTGGCAGCCCGGCTAGGCCCGCCGCTGCCACCGCCACCACTGCCTGCACCGGCAGCTGAGCCGGACGGCGATTCAGTAGTAAAGGATGAAGTCAGAGACTTGCTGTTGTCCACTTCGTCGCTGCATCGTACAGTAAATGAATAACTAGTCGCTGGGCTTAGGTCCGTAGCTGTGATCGTTCTAGTTGAGCCAGTGCCCGTGATAGTGCCTAAAGTAGTGGTGCAAGTTTTGGCATCAGAGCTGGTAGCTACAGTTATTTCTAAAGACGTTTCCGTGCCTTCTTTCAAAGTCATGGTCAAGGTTGGCGCAGTCTTGTCAACATTGATAGTAAAGGTTTCAGTTTTATTTAAGTTGCCAGCAAAATCTGTGGTAAAGACAGTAACCGTCATGGGATTCTCATCTGAAAGGCTGGATGCATTGACCAAGACTTCCCAGGTTACAAACAGCGAACCATAGACATCGCCATAAGTAGCATTAGGCAGGAAATGAGATCGGTTAGTGGCCGTTACATTGAAAAAACTACCAGCAGTACTTCCGTTGGAGAATTGGAAGGTAACATTCTTGACTCCAGATAAAGCATCTCTGGCAGTAACGTTAAAAGACAAATTATGCACATCATCTGCAGAAACTTCCACTGCCACTTGGCTAGGCCACTTTTTAGGTATCGTAACATTTACTACTGGTATAGTATTATCTACTGTCACAAAAGTCATGAAAGACTGGTTAGCGAAAGGCAACTCGGCAATGCCACCTGAAAAGTTGTAGACTAAAATAGTGACATTATAAACTCCATCAGGGAAGGTGGTAGTATCAAAGGTGTAGTTCCATAATGTATCATTTCTAGCTAAACTATTGAAATAATTGATACTATCGTTAAAGATTGTTTTGTTCTGTACTAAGTCTTGACGGGTTCCGTTAGCTACCGTAAAGTTATTAGAAGTGTTGGAATACCAGCGCCACTGGAAAGAAACATTAGTCAAAGTAAGGTTGCTTGGACCACCTAAAGCAAAACTAACATTTACTGTCCCAGAAAAGTTGCTGCCAGAAACTATTCCTGAAGCGTTGCTGCCGATTACCGGATTCATGGAACTTTCAATGATATCTGCAGAAACGAAGTTTGAACTAAGAGGAGTTCCTCCGCCATTAATGTTTACGAATATGGAAAAAGTCTGTGTTTTATTCAAATTTCCGGCAAAGTCTTGCGCATAGACAGTTACAGTGATTGGATTTTCATGAGCAAGGGATGAAGAATTAACTAAAACTTCCCAAGTTACAAACATTGAACTATACACGCTGCCATAGGTTGCGTTGGGAAGGAAGTGCGACCAATTAGTTGCAGTCCTGTTAAAAAGAGTACCGCCATGACTACTGCCATTTGAGAATTGGAAAGTCACAGTTTTTACACCGGATAATACATCAAATACAGTGACATTAAAAGAAATATTGTAGGTGTCACCATTAGCAACGTTTACTACTACGGGCGTAGGAAGTTGCTTAGGAACGGTAATATTCACTATCGGTTTAGTGTTGTCTACAGTAACAAAAGTCATGAAAGACTGGTTAGCGAAAGGCAACTCGGCAATGCCGCCCGAGAAGTTATAGACTAAAATCGTAACGTTATAAACTCCATCTGGAAGGGTGGTAGTATCAAAGGTATAATTCCATAATGTATCGTTCTCGGCAAGGCTATTCAAAGAAGCAATACTATCATTAAAGATCGTCCTGTTAGCTACTAAGTCTTGCCCGGTCCCATTGGCTGCCGTAAAGTTGTTAGAAGAGTTGGAATACCAGCGCCATTGAAATGAAATGTTGGTAAGGGTTAAGTTGCTTGGACCTTGCAAGGTAAAGCTAACGTTCCCAGTTCCCGAGAAATTGCTGCCTGAAACAGTCCCAGAAACGTTGCTGCCGATTACCGGATTCATTGAAGCATCAATTATATCTCTGTTAATAGTATCTGCATTTAAAGGGGTTCCTCCGCCAGCAAGGTTTATGGCTATAACAAAAATTGCCACTAAGGCCACTAACCCAAAAATCGTAATCAACAGATTTCTTCTATTCATTTTACACCACTTTTTTATTTAGATTTTCACTTCATTTTTAGCTTCATTAAACATGAACTAGGTTCTAGAACAATAACCCAACTTATAAGGTTTTAGCTCCACTAGATAATAGCTAATAATTGTTTAATGATAATAATAGATGTTAATACATGTTTACTCATAAAAATACCTAAAACAATCTCCCCCTGTTTTCCAATTAGGCGACTACAACTAGCCACAGTGCTGGCTGCAATCACTTCCTGCAACAGTTTTATATAGGTAAAAACTGTATCTAAAACAGATATGAACCGCTTCAAGATTACCACCTTCCCTCTGGCTGATAAAACCATTTTATTGCGGGCAGACTTGGATGTGCCTGTAGCTAACGGCAAAGTAACCGACAATCGGCGGCTAAAAGCGGCCCTGCCGACAATTCAGTTCCTGCTTCAGAACAATTGCCGGATTATTATTATTGGCCATCTAGGCCGGCCGGAAGGAAAAATAGTTGAACAGTTAAGCCTTAAGCCCGCGTTTAAGGAATTAAAACAATTATTGCTGCCAGAACATTTGCCAGAACAGTTAATTTTTCTTACGGATAGTATCGGCCGGGAAATTAAAAACAGAATTAAAATAGGTAAGCCCAAAGATATTTTCATGCTGGAGAATTTAAGATTTTATAAGGAAGAGGAAGAGAATGACGCAGCTTTCGCCCACTCTTTAGCCAGCTTGGCAGACATTTATATCAATGACGCTTTTGCCAACAGCCATCGAAAACATGCTTCCATGGAAGCGGTTACTAACTATCTTCCCTCCCTAGCTGGGATTCAGGTGGAAACAGAGCTT
The DNA here is from genome assembly GCA_035289345.1 of Candidatus Nanoarchaeia archaeon. Taxonomy (GTDB): domain Archaea; phylum Nanobdellota; class Nanobdellia; order Woesearchaeales; family GW2011-AR9; genus JAGVYX01. Next base: position 7,026 of record DATDXK010000021.1, on the reverse strand, counting down.
CAAGAATTGAGCAAAGCGCTGCGGCCTTTAACTCCAGTAATTTGGATTCTTGGCGGGGCCAAACTAGATAAACTGGGGCTGTTAAAAAAATTATTAGATGATGCCGACCAAATCTTAATTGGCGGAGCACTGGCTTTCCCATTTCTACGGGCGAAAGGTTTTCGCACCGGCATGTCTAAAGTAACTGCTGATTCAATAAGCATCGCTAAAAAAATTCTCCAGGACAAGCAAGCATCTAAAATAATCCTGCCTCTGGATTTTATTGCCGCAGAAGAGATGAAGCCAGAGGCTAAACCAGTGGTCGTGCCTTTTGATAATATTAACAGCCGGCAAATTGCCTTAGATCTCGGGCCAGAAACAATCAAATTGTTTAAGCAACAACTGCGAAAAGCTAAAACGATTGTCTGGAACGGCCCTCTCGGTTATTTTGAATGGGCCGCCTTTTCTAAATCAACCAAGGAAATTGGCCGCTTCATCAGCAAGCTTACGGCCATTTCTATCTGCGGCGGCGGAGATACGGCCAAAGCGTTACAGCAATTTCATCTGGAAGATGCGATGACTCACGTGTCGACTGGCGGCGGAGCGGCTATCGCCTTTCTGGAAGGCAACAAATTAATCGCCATTACGGCCTTGGAAGAGAATTATTTAAAATTTAAAGAGAAGATTAATTCCTTAACGGGTGATCTATAAGATTAAATCATAAATTATGGTGAAAATCGTAAATTATGATGATTTACACTTACGCCAATTTACCTCATTACTACTTTTACTCCAATATTAATAATCCGCCTGCTATCCTCAAACCACAATCTGGATTTCCTTTCTTAAGCCAATCTTCACCAAATCTTCAATCAGTTTCTGGTCACGGACAGCTATTTCTTTTAAATCTGAACATTCCATTTCTAATTGATAAATATTTTCCTTGCCCTGCTCTGACTTTTCGGCATAATGCTCTAGCCGATAGCGGATATCTTCAACTCGGGCTAGAAAATCCTGATGAATAAATACTCGGTTGATCTGGCGCAATTCTGTCTTTAAAGCTACATTCGAATTATGCCACTCTTTGATCATCGCGGCAGCGCTTAACCTGAAAAATACGATTTGAGCCTCATCCGCTTCTAATGGCAGCAAGCCCGAAACCAAGTCTTCCTTGATAGAAAACAGCAACGGCAAAATCTTTAAATCGTTATCAACAGTTAGAGCAATCAAATAATCTGAAAGATATTTCTCCAGAAGAGCATAATGCGCGCCCAGAACCTGGCCAGCCCCTATTAAATTAGCCAGCGGCTGTAAATCAGTAAAGAACTCTTTTAGATTATAGTTTAACTGGTTAATTCTGTTCTGAATTTCCCTTTTTCTGTTATCGATCGCCTGCACTTCCAAATAGCGAGAATCTTCTTCTAACTGCCGATATTCTTTCTCCCTTTCTATTCTGGAAGCTTCCACGGTTTTAAGCCGCTCGGACTTATACCTGATCAGAGTCTGCAGCTGATCTAATCGGATAGTAGTAAGCTCCAGCTGTTTTAATTTTTCAATAATTGCTTCAATTTTTCTTAAGCCAGACTTAATCAGCTGCAGCTCCAGGCCCTGCCTGATTCCTTCCATTTCCAGGATTTCTTTCAATAAGGGGTTTAAGGTAATTTTCTCTCTTTCTTTTCCTCCGCCCTGATCCAGGATAAAAGCATAGTTGTGCTCAAAATCGCTTCCTTCAATCTGCTTGATTAGCATTTCAAAATCAGATTCTAATTGCCGGCTTAAGCTAAGAATCCGCTCAAAAGTGATGGCTTCGGCAAAAGTAATTTGTTCTAAGACCTTTCTTGTTTCCAGCAGCAAATTGGAAACGTCAACCATAGATCCTATCCTTAATTTTTCTTCCCAGTCATCTAGGTAGCATTCCAGCATCCAGCGCCGGTCTTTCAGGTTACGGATAGTTTCAGAAAGGCTGCCCTTAGATTCTTTAATTGCAGATTTAGCTTCCAGCGCCAGCCAGTCGGCCATCTCAGCCAGCGGTATTAATTCCAGGTCTGGCTCGGTTTTAAAAAAAAGCGCCAGTCTCTTAATCCAGTTCATTTGGGCCTTGATTAACAAAATAGTTTTTAATTATTTATAGTGGCGGTCATTAACATTAGAACCAATATATAGGCCCCATTTAGGGGTAATTCGCTCCCTATTTCCCAGCCACAATTTCAAAGATATCTAGTTGCTTTAAGAGATGGTCTTTTCCTGCCGCTCGTTTGTTTCTCACGTCAATCGCCCGGATGAAATTTTTGCCGAAATCAGTATGCAGCTTGTAGGCAAAATCCAGCGCCGTTGATCCGGGAGGCATTAAAAAGCAATCCGGCAGCACGTGGCCATTCTTATCTTCTAATTTATTGGCCCCGCCCGGAAAGATGGCTAAATACTGGAGCAATTCAAATACAGCAAAATCCAATATCTTCTGCACTCCAGTCTGCCCAAATGATTCCAAGATATTAGACTGGATAAAATCTAACGCCTTTCTCTGCCGAACATTCAGCTGCTGTTCTTTCAAGATGCTGAAATTGTTGCTGCCAGGGACGTAATCAATTAAGCCCGTCTTGGCCGCTTCCCGCAAAGCCAGTTCTGATTCAGCAGAACAGCCGATAAAGGTATAATGCGGAAATTTCTTCTGCAGCGATTTAAGCCGTTCTAAAGAACCAGGCACGTCGATTTTATTTCCAGCAATGACCATCGGCTTGGTTTTTTTTCTTAACATAACCGCTAACTTTTTCAAGTCCTCTTCTCTCCAGTGATGCGGCTTTTCCTTATCCAGCTGCAATTTTTCAATGGCCGTAATCACCATTTCTTCCGTGACCTGCAGCCCAGACAATTGAGATGCCAACGACAGGCAAAGGTCTTGTTTTTCCTGCACTACCATCCTAGCAAATTTTTGCCATCCTTTAGTTAAGATGCCTAAATACCACATATCCAGCTCTGTTTCCAGGAACATTACATCTTCAGCCGGGTCGTAGCTGCCTATTGCCACTGTTTCTCCGCGCTCATTGGTCGATCCAGATAAGTCAATCACATGAATCAGCGCATCGGCCTGCCTTAAATCATCCAGGAACTGGTTGCCCATGCCTTTGCCTTCATGCGCTCCGGGAACCAGCCCGGCCACATCAATCAGCTTAAATGGCACAAACCTAAAATTACCTAGCACGTAGCCACTGCGCGGGTTAGAAGTTTTGCCAAATTCTCTAGCCACGTCTGGCACTTTCAGGTAAGCTACACCTTCGTTAGGCTTAATGGTAACAAACGGATAATTAGCTATTTCAGCTTCCGCTAGCGTCGCTGCCTTAAAAAGAGTGCTTTTGCCAACATTAGGCTTTCATACAATTCCTACTAGCATTACCTAGCTCATAAAGTGGTTATTATATTAGCTTTTCTATGAAAAGGGCCAAGTGTGCTATCACGTTTTTAGTTTAGTTTTAGATACTTTCATCTTGGCAATTCTCTTAGTGCTTTCTTTGTTATGTTTTTTATGAACTTTTCTTTGTGTTTTCTGTAAACCTCGCCCCGTCCGTCCGCTTTTTTGACCGCTTCTTTCTTAATCTTAACATACTGTTCTACAACTTCAGGATGTTTCAGTAAATAATTGCTAAAGCTAACCATTTCTCTCCAGTCTCTTCCGTTAAATTTAACGAGATGAATGTGCACCCTTCTATTTCTGTTTTGATAGATGTAATCTCGTCTAAAAAATAACCTTTCAGGAAAGCTTGCTTTCTCACGAAATTCGTAACCAGCTTTCTCTAATTTCTTTTTTGCTTCCTGCAGCTTCGCCTTTGAAACACCAACAACAATATCTACAATACCTTTTCCACCTAGACCAGCAATAACCGTTGAACCAACGTGCTCAATTTTTACAGTAAAACCAAGAGCGTTTACTATTCTCTTTTTTTCTAAAGAGAAGAATTCCAAGTATTTTTGAGTGTACTTTCTGAAAACGTACTTTTTCATTTTTTCCTACTTCCACTTTTTCTCTTTACTCCTTTTTCTTCACTTTTTGACAACTCTTTCTCCAACTCATCGATCGTCGGCAAACTCGTTTTCAATTTTTCTGGAATCGCACGAACGATTTTATATTCAGAAACACCTATCGGCTTACCCATATCTTTGAGGGCATACTCAGCAATAACTTTATCCTTGCTTTTACACAAGATTATCCCAATCGATGGCTTATCGCCTTCTTGCTTCAATGTTTTATCAACGGCAGAAAGGTAAAAATTCAATTTCCCGGCATATTCTGGCTTAAATTCTCCTGCTTTAAGCTCAATAATTACAAAACAACGTAATTTGAGGTGATAAAAGAGCAAATCTAGGTAGTAATCCTTACTAGATATTTCCAGAGGATACTGGCTTCCCACAAATGAAAAACCAGCACCTAATTCCAATAAGAATTTTGTGATGTGCTTTGTCAATTCTTTTTCAATTTCCCTTTCCTGTGCCTCTTCTCCCAAAGAAAGAAAATCAAAGATATAGGGGTCTTTGAGCGTCTGCCGTGCTAAATCTGATTGAGGTGCTGGTAATGTAGCCTCAAAATTATGCAAAACTTTACCTTTTCTTGAATAAAGTCCACTCTCAATTTGATGAATTAAGACATTCCTCGACCAATTATTCCGAATGGTTTCAGCGAGGTAAAAGACAGCTTCTGTTGGGTCTTTTATTTTGTTAACAATAGTCATATTATGGCCCCAGGGCAATTGTCTAACAAGTTGTTGGACTTTTTCATCCATAGCTGAATAGTAGAGATACCATTGGCGGATATTGAAGATATTGGCTCTGGAGAACCCTTTCATATCAGGAAATTCTCGCCTCAAATCACCAGCAAGCATGTCCACAATGGAATCACCCCACTTCCCTTTCGCTTGCCTTTCAGCAATCATCCTACCAACGTCCCAATATAAGCCAATAAGCTCTTTATTGACAGAAATCGCTGCTTTTATCTGAGCAGACCGAACCCTAACTTTAATCTCATGCAGCAGTTGAAGATACTCTTTATTTTTGGTTAAAAGCATAGGTAACACCTTCTTAACCTACAAATACCCCTCTCCCTTAAAAAACATTACTCCCAGATTCCCCACAATTTTACTCTGCCTTTGGCTGTTATTCTATCCTAAATCAATGCTAAAATGTGCAAAATTAGCGGTTTAGGTCACTATAATTACGGAATTATACCCCCTCCCCTGGAAAAGGCTTAGTAAAATAATGTATCACAGTTTATTTAAATAAGCCTTATTCTAAGCCTGCCGATGTCTTTCCTCTTCACTCATCTGATTGCCGGCTGGGCAGCTGGAAAAGCCTTTGAATTTATTTTCAAAAGAAAGCTTTCCACTTACACTTGGCTGTTTCTTCTGGCCGGAACAATTATCCCTGATTTAGATTTTCTGATTGACTGGACCTTGAAAACTGACATTCACCGCACCATCACCCACAGCTTAACTTTTGCCGTCATATTCCCCTTATTTGTCTTTACGATACTAAAACTAACTAAAGATCCAAAAAGCAAATATTATTCTGTCGCCTTAAGTATCGGCATTATAACCCATTTCCTGATGGACATGCAGTCTCATATTGGAGTGGCACTGTTATGGCCCAGCCCGGTAACTTTTTCTTACAAAGGGCTAAAGCTGGTCGACCACAGCCTACCCTCATTATTTAACAGCTCAGCTCAACAAACTATTAGCTTCCTTAAGAAACTGTTATGGGATGCGGCATTAGGAGCTGGCTGGCTGTTTTATTTTGGGGTAAGAAAAAAAATCAAGTTCTAAATACTGATTTTAATGATTCCACAACAATTGACCAGCCCAACTCAACAACATTTATATATTTTGCAGCTCTCATCAGTTCATGCCTAAAAAGCCCATCCCCCGCAGCAGAAGGATCGAGTTGCCGGTTATGAAGATCAAGTACAAGGACATTTTTGACATCAAGGATTTCTACCTGTCCTTAAGGGAATGGTGCGTGGACCATGGCTGGAAAGACGAGGAAGATCTAACCGACCATATGGAATCTTATTACGGAGAAATTATCAGGGCCGGAGGAGTCAAAGAAATCTTTTTCCGGTGGCGGTTATTTAAGCCAGCGGAAGGCAGCGCCAAGTCCAAAGAGGGGCGCAGCGGAAAGATCAATTATTACCTTGATTTGGATTTCCATGCCTTGGGAATTAGCGATACTGAAGTGGTTAAGGAAGGGGCCAAGCTAAAGGTCCAGAAAGGAGAAATTAACATTGACATCTATTCTTTCATTGACAAGGCTTATGAAGAAGAATTTTCCAGCGGCGTATTAAAAGGGCTAAGGAGCTTCTTTACGACTAAAGTATATAAAGGCCAGCTGGAGCGGCGGAAAAAAGAATTGTACCAGGAAATTTATGTTTTTAATAATTTTATTAAGCAGTGGTTCAAATTAAAGCGATACCTGCCTCATGAAGAAACAGGAGAATTCTTTCGTTCTTATGCCTGGCCCAGCCATGTGAAGGAACAGTAGGTTTCTCGCGGCTATAATTAATTTAAATAAAGCCCCAGGGGAGACTTTCAACTTGTTTTGCAAAGTATTTGAACTCCCGACCTCCTGATCTCTTGCCAGCCCTTCTTTGTTTAAAAAATAACCGGCAGTACAAGTCAAGCGCTCTACCACTGAGCTACTGGGGCAGACAATCCTGATTTAGAGGACAGCTTTATTAAATTTTTGTCGGCATAGGCTTTATCCAATAAAATGGCCCAGGTCAATTAATGAACGATAAATCCAGTTTTAGGGCACGTGTGGAGGAGCATGTCCCTCACGGGGAATGCCTGAAATTTGAAAACTAACAGAAGCAAAGCTTCTGGAAGTTCCCAAAAAGCCCTGCTTTTCGATAAATATAAATCGTTGTTTATGCAAAAAATTTCGCTGGGTGTAAAACCCCGCCCTTTAGGGCGAAATTTTTGCATGCTAAAAATGCGTAGTTGAGAAACCGCCTCTTTTGAAACCTCGTCATTTATGGCGAGGTGAGGCGGTTTCACGCATTTTTAT
>DATDXK010000020.1:0-6526 GCA_035289345.1 Candidatus Nanoarchaeia archaeon | reverse complement strand
TAGTAGACTTCGTATTCGTTGACCTGCAATTCCGGATAAGTCCCTAATAAAGAAGCAACGTAATCATTAGATTGCGGACAGCCAGAGCAGCCTTCGCCCTCCCCATAAAAATAGTAGATACAGTCTTGTTCGGAATTGGGCCGGGCTTGGACAGCCAGAGCTAGAAGAAACAACAGTAAAATGAAAGTTAAAGCTTTATTCACCATCTTTTAGGATACTCTTTTGATGCTCTTTTAATTGATATTATTGGTTTATACTAAAAGTACAAAATAAGAGCAAGGATACTTTGTACTTTTAGAGAGTAAGGCTAAAATGTATATAAACCTTTTTCTTATGGCAGAATTTAGGAGAATAGTAAGTATTAAAAAGGACAAAAGAATTATTCCTAAAAAACATAATTTAAGAGAGGTGGTTTATAGTGGTAAGTACGATGGATAGTTTGTGGGGGCTTTTCGCCGGATTTATGGTAGCGGCACTATTGATGTTTGTAGCTGTATATGTATATACTGCTTTGACTTTAATGACTGTCGCTAAGCGCCTGAAAGACAAGCAGCCCTGGCTGGCGTGGATTCCTATTGCCAACATGGTCTTGCTGGCGCGCTTGGCTAAGATGCACTGGTGGCCGGTATTGTTAGTGATTGGAGCCCTGATTCCAGTGGTAGGATTTCTGTTTGTCATTGCCTTGGCTGTCTTCGGAATTATCTGGACTTGGAAAGTGTGCGAAGCCAGAAAAAGGCCGGGATGGTGGTCGCTCTTAGTGCTGATTCCTTTGGCCGGCAGCATTTGGTACCTGGTGATGTGGGGTATTCTGGCCTGGAGCAAGGAGTAAGAATTTTTGATTTTTTTTTCTTTTTATTTATTTTATTTAATTGTTTATTTTTAATCAGAAAATGTTCTGGATGTTATGTTGTCAAAAAAAAATAACAAATGAAAAATCAAGCGGCTAATTGCTGCAGCTTCCTGACGAATGGTTCTATTTCACCAATAAGAATAGACTGATTAGACTCAATCCATTTTTTAAGCGCTTTTACTCCCTCTTCGACCGTATAAATCTCTTTTTTAAGTTTGTCTTTAACTCTTTCAATTATTTCGGGATGCCGTTCTAATCCTTTAAGCAGGTGTTCATCTTTTCTTATCCTTTTCAACTCATTTCGGACTTCACTCGTATATCTTGATCCAAACTTAACTAACATTCCCTCAGCGATAATCAACTGCCTAACAAATTCCTCTTCTTTAGTTCTTAATTCCGGAGGCAGAAGCCTACCCAGTTTCTGCAGGCCGGAAATAACTCTTCTTTCTTCACGATCGGTACGGCGTTCGCCACGGCCAATCCAGCGGAAGATGCTGATTGCGCTTTTAGCTTCTCGTTCTGCTTTGGTCGAATCCGTCTCAGTTCTAATTTGTTCCAGCTCTAAAATCAGCTGAGTAGCATATTTAAATTCCGCAGCCAGCCATTTGACTGCTTCTGCAGCATCTTTATCTAATTGGTCCAACTCTTTCACTTTGCTCATTTTTTATCCCACCTTTAATTTTTTATTAACTATATATTTCAAATAACGGTATATTCCAAATTGTAATCTGAATCAATCATCTGAATTAATATAAATCTTCCTTCTTTTTTTCGTCAAAGTATTTATAGATCGGCTGCTGTTCCTTGACATCAAGTTCTTTATTGGCCTGCCTGGCTAAGACATACAACAAGTCACTCAAGCGGTTGATGTAGCGCAGCATGGCCGGATTAAGGTCAAGATTATGTTTTACTTTAACCAAAGCCCTTTCTGCCCGCCTGGCCATCGCCCGGCACAAGTGCAAAAACGAACTGGCGACCGTTCCCCTGGGCAGAATGAACTGGGCCGGCATCCCTAATTTATCTTCCAACTCGTCAATCTTCCGCTCTATCTCCTGGACATGCTCTTCCCGGACTTTGGGCAAAGAACTGGCCATAAGAGAAATTCCGGCTAAGTCCGCTCCTACCTGAAACAGGTCGTTCTGAACCATCATCAGATTTTGCCTGAGCTTTTCATCTTCGATAAAACAGAGAGTTACGCCAATGATAGAATTTAATTCGTCTAAAGCGCCGTGCGCTTCAATCCGCGGATCATCCTTACTGACCATCCCGCAGCCGAAGAAGACAGTCTTGCCTTCATCACCAACTTTAGTATAAATCTTCATGTTTAATCTCTTTTTAATTGTAAATAAAGTATAAATTTATCGATTAAACTTTATTTACAGCTTAAAATTTTGCTATCTTACTAATTTTATTTTGCAATAGCAAGATTTTCTTGTCTTCAATAGATTGATAAATTTAATATTTAATCAATCGCCTATATTCAACACCTGTTCTTCATAACTTCCGTCACGATAAATTGTGATGCCTTTGCATTTAGCTCTCCAAGCCAGCAAATAGGCATTTTCAACATCCCTGATGGAGGCGGTACTGGGAAAATTGATGGTTTTAGAGATGGAATTATCAACCTGCTTCTGGAGCGTAGCCTGCATCTTGACGTGCCATTCCGGATCGATATCCTGCGCGGTAACAAAAATGTCCCGGACATCTTTAGGGACTTCTTTAAGCTCCTGGATGCTGCCGCAGCGGGCTATTTTTTTTATAAGTTCTGCGGAGTAGAATCCCCGGTCTTTAGCTACTTTTTCAAAAGTTGAATTTAAATAGACCAGCTCTTTATCGCCCAGCAAGGAACGCTGATAGGAAATGGCGAATAAAGGCTCGCAGCCGGAAGAAGCGTCAGCTAAAATACTGATCGTTCCGGTCGGCGCAATCGATAGACAGCTCATGTTCCGCATTTTCCGGTCGGCCTTCTGATGGTCAGAACCGTCCCAGGCCGGGCACACTCCTCTCTGTTCAGCCAGCTGCTGCGACTTTTCGTAAGCTGCATCTCTAATAAAAGAGATCAAGCGGTTAGCAAGATCCAGGCCTTCCTCGGAATCGTACTTTATTTTAAGCTTGCACAATAAGTCAGCAAAGCCCATAATTCCCAAACCAAATTTTCTGGAATGCTTAGTATTCTTCTCAATCTCTTTCTTGGGATAATTGTTCATGTCAATGACGTTGTCCAGGAAATGCACCGCAATCTTTACGGTTTCCTTCAACAGAGCCCAATTGATCTCCTGTTTTTCCTCGTCAACAAACTTGTTCAGGTTCAATGAGCCAAGGGCGCAGCCTTCATAAGGCAGAAGAGGGGCTTCTCCGCATTGATTAGTAGTCTCGATCTCGCCCAGATGCTTGGCCGGATGCCGGCGGTTAATCTCGTCGATAAAAATCAGCCCGGGGTCGCCGGTTTTCCAGGCATTTTGGGTAATGACGGCAAAGACATCTTTAGCTCTCAATTTGCCGACATACTTGTCAGTCTTAGGATTAGTCAAATAATAACTGCGATCCTCTTCCACTGCTTTCATGAAATTATCAGTTACGGCAACAGAAATGTTGAAATTTTTCAATGACTTCTTATCGCGCTTTGATTCAATAAAACGGATGATGTCGGGATGGTCCACATTTAAAACCGCCATATTGGCTCCCGGCCGGACGCCGCCCTGCTTGATAGCCTCTAAAGCACGGTCATAAACCCGCATAAAAGTTACTGGACCGGCAGCTACTCCCAAATTCTTGCCGACGGCATCTCCCTGCGGCCTTAATCTAGAAAATGAAAAACCTGTCCCCGAACCGCGCTGATGGAGAATGGCAGCATCCATCAAGGTGCCAAAAATCCCTTCCATCGTATCCTTGACCGGAAGGACAAAGCAGGAGCTAAGCTGCTGGGTTTTAGTTCCGGCATTCATCAGCGTCGGAGAATTAGGCAAGAAGCGCAGATCAGCCATCATCTGGTAAAAAGTTTCGGCAATCTCTTTAATTTGCTCTTTAGGGACTTTATAATCAAGATCAGCCTGGGCGACATTTTTGGCTACTCTCCTCAGCAGCTCTTCAGGAGTTTCGATCAGGCTGCCAGTTTCATCTTTAAGCAGGTATCTCCGTTCCAGGATGGAAAGAGCTTCATTAGAAAAATTCAAGTTGCTCTGAGAGGCCTGTCTTCCCAGGATTAAAGTTCTCTGACGCTCTTGCTCATTTTTTTTATAACGGTGAAGGATGAAAGCTTTAGCCGTTTTGGCATGGCCCTTCTCAATCAGGGTCTTTTCAACCAGCTCTTGGATATCATCAACATTAGGAACTTTATGGTGGTATTTCTGTTCCAGCTGCTGAGATACTTCCACTGCCAAAGAATTAGCCAACTCTTTATCGCTTCCACCGACGGACTCGGCAGCCTTAAAAATAGCTTCGGCAATCTTATTCTGGTCAAAACTGACCATTCGGCCGTCGCGCTTGATAATTTTCTCGATTTTTTTTTGCGCTGGTTCCATTTAAATGTGATGATAAAAATGCGGGTCTACAAGTGCCGCATTTAAGCATTGCGAATTGTTGAGTGCAGCTGGTTAACTGCAACCGGTGGTATCGCCGCAAACTTCACAGACCAGACAAGTTCCGCTAGGCCTCAGCTGTGAAGCTCCGCAGCCGGCGCATTTCATCTTGCTGCCTTGTTTCATAACAGCAGCAGACTTAAGGGTAGGCTTAAGGGTACTGGTGATGTTAGCAGCTTGATCAGCGACAGCAGCAACAGCATCAGCGGCAACATAAACAGCGCCATTCATTGGTTCTGTTGGCATCTCGCGGCCGGCAAACTCGCCCAGGAAGCTTTGCAGCTCCTTAATTATGGGATGCCCTTCTACATTTAAACCTTGCTGCACAATTTTTGATACCGGCAAACCGTGCTGCAAACCGACATTAATGCTATTGACCAAAGCCTGCAGCATGGCCCCTTGGGCAGGGGTGATCCCTTCCATGTTCCAAGACAGTTCGGCAGGTTTTTCCTGTTCCATTTTAGCAGCGAATTCTAAAATTTTAGCGCCGATTTTAACTGTTTTACGGACCACCTTCTCTGCTTCCTGAGGATCCAATTCCGAATTGAGCTCTTCTAACAATCTTTTCATCTCAGGATGCTCTTCTAAAGTTGTGTTCAAAGGCTGAGACAGCTTGCAGCCATCGCGGTACAAAGCAGTAGCCTTAATCATCATGGTCCAGGCATCATAATAAGCCTGCTTGATCTGTCCAACGGTCCAGTCGCTGGGCATATTAATGGTTTTAGAGATTGCTCCAGAAACAAATGATTGCACTGCTGCCAGCATCTTCAAGTGGCCGTAAGGATGGATATAACGCTGGCCGTGCTGGCCGCATTTATTAGCGCAGTCGAAGACCGGATAATGTTCCCGTTTAAGATAAGGAGCATTCTCTATAGTCATGGTGCCGCAGATATAGCGGTTAGCAGCATCAATCTGCTCGTCATTAAAGCCCAAAGCTTTCAAGAAGCTACTATTGCGGCTATCGTTTTTTTGGTTAGACATGACTTGATTATAAAATTCTTCTCCCACAGTCCAGGCATTAAACACAAAATTGAGGTCCATGGCTGCCTTTAATCCTTTTTCGATCAGCACTAATTTCTCAGCGCTAAGGCCCTGGCCAAGCAAAGTCTCTTTATTGATGTAAGGGCTGCCAGTTAAAGTCCCATGACCGACGCAATAATCGACGATCTCCTTAACCTCTTTCTCATTGTAACCCAACCGTTTCAAAGCCCGCGGCACCGACTGGTTCACTATCTTAAAAAATCCACCGCCAGCCAGCTTTTTGTACTTCACGAGAGCGTAATCCGGCTCAATTCCGGTAGTATCGCAGTCCATCACAAAAGCAATCGTTCCCGTAGGAGCCATCAGCGTCACCTGGGCATTCAGGTAGCCGGATTGTTCTCCCAAGAATAAGGCTCTATCCCAAGCCTGCTGGGCAGCCTGCAGCAAGTCTGGAGGAGAAAGCTGCTGGTCAAGAGGCTGGGGCTGGATAGTTAATCTTTCATAATCGTGCTGGGCGTAAGCAGCTCTCCGATGGTTACGGACTATTCTTAACATATGTTCCTGGTTAAGCCGATAATGCTTGAATGTGCCAAGATGCCGGGCCATCTCCGCTGAGGCGGCGTAAGCTTCGCCGGTCATGATGGCGGCCAAAGAAGCAGCCACTGCCCGGCCTTTGTCACTATCATAAGGAATGCTCTGCAGCATCAACAAGGTTCCAAGATTAGCGAAACCCAACCCCAGAGGACGGAATTCATAACTGTTGACAGCAATCTTTTCTGACGGGAAATGGGCCATCAGGACAGAGATCTCTAAGGCAATGGTCCATAATCTTACCGCATGCTGGAATCCCTTGATGTCGAATGTGCCGGTATTATCATGGTAAAACTTAGCCAAGTTTAAAGAAGCGAGATTACAGGCGGAGTCGTCGATGAACATAAACTCGCTGCAAGGGTTGCTGCCGTTGATCCGGCCGCTTTCAGGACAGGTATGCCACTCGTTAATGGTCGTGTCGAACTGCACTCCTGGATCGGCAGAGGCCCAGGCGCAGTAACCAATCTCATCCCATAATTTCTCGGCGGGAATGGCGCTCATGGTTTCACCGTTGGTTCTAGCTTTT
>DATDXK010000019.1:0-5445 GCA_035289345.1 Candidatus Nanoarchaeia archaeon | reverse complement strand
TTAAGCTTGATGGAAATGAGACTGAGCTTAAGCTTGATGGAAATGAGACTGAGCTTAAGCTTGATGGAAATGAGACTGAGCTTAAGCTTGATGGAAATGAGACTGAGCTTAAGCTTGATGGAAATGAGACTGAGCTTAAGCTTGATGGAAATGGGACAGAGCTTAAGCTTGATGGAAATGGGACAGAGCTTAAACCAGATGGACCTGTCAAACCTAATGAAACTAGGCTTAAACAAGGCAGAACTACTAAAACAAATGGATCTGCGCTTAAATTTGATGGAACTGCGCTCCAATTTAAAAATATCCTGCTGTTCGCTGATGGCCGGGCCCTAATCAAGGCCGGATCTGAAGAGGAAGCTCAGGCAATTTATTCAAAGTATGTTGGAAACTGAATTGAAAAAAGCGATATTTATCGGAAATTTAAAATTAAGTTATTTATGGGCTATTAGGTTAGCGTCACCTGTCTTTAGATACAAAAAAGCTAAATTTTTATCTAACAGCTTTCTCCATCAGAAATGGTGGGGTGTCTTAACCTAGTAATCATGCGCTTTATAAAGAGAATATTTAAATACTCATGACAACTGTTTAAATCAAATTAAGATAAGGGGTAGTGATAATTTATGGCTGCAAAAGAAAATAAAAAGAAAATAAGGATAGTAAATATTGTAGTTTCTACTGGGTTAGAGAAAGATATCCCCTTAGAAAAGATGGCTGCTACTTTGCCAAATACCGAATACAATCCAGAACAGTTTCCTGGATTGGTTTTAAGAATCAAAGAGCCTAAAACCTCAGCCTTGATTTTTTCCAGCGGCAAAGTTGTATGTACTGGCGCCAAGGACCTGGAAGAAGTTGATCGCAGCATCCAAGCGATAATTAAAAGCCTGAAGAAAATGAATATTATTGTAACAATAAAGCCCGAAATTACAGTACAAAATATTGTCGCTTCCGGCAGCATAGGGATGGACCTGAATTTAAACGTTTTGGGAATTAAATTGCCAAATACTGAATACGAGCCGGAACAGTTTCCCGGGTTGGTTCACAAGTTGAAGGGGACCAATGCTACCTTTTTATTGTTTAGTAATGGTAAAATTGTCTGTACTGGCACTAAAACTGAACAGCAAGTTAACGAAGCCACCGACCTGCTGATTGAAAACCTGAAAAAAGCCTTGGCGAAATAGCGGTGCTGCAGTAGAGAAATCTTTAAGTTAAATTCTTTTTTGTGTTCTTTTAAGGGTTAAAACACATGGAAGTTGACGAGCAAATTAAAATATTTAAGGGGTTCATTGAACAAAATTATTATCCGCAGCTGCTAGAGATTGTAAGGAAAGGGCAGGAGCATTTAGTGCTGAACTTTTCTGAATTGATTAAATTTAATACCGATATTTCAGAAGAAATTTTAGAAGCGCCAGAAGAGCTGTTAAAAGCAGCTGAGCTGGCAGTTAAAGAGTTTGAGCTCCCTAAAAAAATAAGCAAATTTACCATCAGGTTAACCAACCTCCCAGATTCCCAAAAAATAAAAATCAGTGAAATAAGAAGCAAGCACCTTAATAAATTTGTGTGCATTGAAGGCATCGTCAGGAATAAGACTGACGTCCGGCCGCATGTCACGGCCGCCAAATTTGAATGCCCTTCCTGCGGCAATATCCTTAACGTCCTGCAGCTGGATAAAAAATATAAAGAACCAACCAGGTGCGGTTGCGGAAGAAAAGGCAAATTTAAGGAAATATCTAAAGCGCTGGTTGACGGGCAGGGATTAGTCCTAGAAGAATCTCCTGACGAATTAGATGGCACTCAGCCGAAACGGATTAATGTTTTCCTTAAAGACGACTTGGTTTCTCCTTTTTCTGAACGAAGAAGCAGCCCCGGCTCGCGTATCCGGCTCAGCGGCTGGCTTACTGAAGTTCCCATTACTCTAAAAACTGGAGGGCAGTCCACCAAATATGATTTAATAATTGAAGCAAATTACCTTGAGCCGATACAGGAAGATTTTACCGAGCTTAAGATCGACGAGCTGGATTTAGAAAAAATAAAAGAAATCGCTTACTCTGAAAATCCCTTGCTGCGGCTGGCCAACAGCATCGCACCTTCTATTTACGGCCATGATAAAGTCAAGGAAGCCTTAGTTTTGCAGCTGGCAGGCGGATGCCGTAAAGTGAGGCCAGACGGAGTCATTACCAGAGGCGATATGCATTTACTGCTTATTGGTGACCCAGGGAGCGGAAAATCACAGCTGCTTAAAAGAATCACTAAAGTTGCTCCAAAGGCCCGATTTACCAGCGGCAAGGGAGCTACGGGAGCTGGATTGACTGCTTCCGTGGTTAAAGATGAATTTTTGGGCGGCTGGAGCCTGGAAGCTGGAACTTTGGTTTTAGCCAACCGCGGCTTTGCAGTAATTGATGAAATGGACAAAATGGGCAAAGAAGACCGTTCAGCCCTGCACGAAGCTCTGGAACAGCAAACTGTCAGCATCGCTAAGGCAAATATCCAAGCCACCTTAAGCTGTGAAACGACAGTAATTGCTGCTGCCAACCCTAAATTTGGCCGGTTTGATCCCTATGATCTAGTGGCTAACCAGATTGATATGCCGCCTACCTTAATCAACCGTTTCGACCTGATTTTTCCAATAAAAGATTTGCCTGACCGAGATAAGGATGAAACAGCCGCTTCATTCATTTTAAGCCTGCATCAAAATCCTGATGGCGCTGTTGCGGAAATAAGTTCAGGGCTATTAAGAAAATATTTTGCTTATGTGAGACAAAAGATAAAGCCAAAAATGTCAGATCAAGCCATACAAGAATTGAAGGAATATTATGTTGGGATGAGAAGCAAAGGTCTTTCTGAAGAAGGAAACATAAAAAGCATCCCCATTACCGCCAGGCAGCTGGAAGGATTAGTTAGATTGTCTGAAGCGGCCGCCAAAATAAGACTTTCTGGCACTGTAGATAAAATAGACGCGCAAAAAGCCATTGAACTAGTTGATTACTGCTTAAACCAGATTGCCAAAGATTCTAAAACCGGCCAAATAGATATAGACCGGTTGGGAAGCAAAATTACTGCCAGCCAAAGAAGCGGAATCTCGGCTATCAAAGAAATAATTAATGCTCTGGAAGCGCAATTAAGCTCAAAAATAATCCCTTTGGAAAATATAATTGAAGCTGCGCAGGAAAAAAATTTAACAAGAGAGTCTGTGGAAGATTCTCTAGAAAAATTAAGGAGATCGGGGGATATTTTTGAACCAAAAAGAGGCTTTATTCAAAAATTATGATTGCTGAGAATAAGCCTAAAAACAGAGATACAGCTAAGAAAATATGCTTGGAAGACATTAATCAAGGTAATTTTATAACTGAGGAAAACAATGAATTATGTTTTGTTTTAGCAAAAAATAAAGAAAAATTGTCCCGCCTATGCGCTGTTGGCATTGTTGTTAATAAAGAAACGCAAGGGTCAATTGCCACTTTCTTGGTTGACGATGGCACTGCAACAGTTAATGTTAAGTTGTTTGAAGAAAAAAAAGAGACAAAACAGATTGCAGTTGGCGCTACAGTCCTGCTTATCGCAAAAATAAGAAAGTTTAACCAAATCAGATATCTTGCTCCGGAAATAATTAAAATTGTCGACCCGCTATGGCTAAAAATCCATATGGCTGTTTTGGCTGAAGAAAATAAAAAAACAAGCAGCCTTGCTGAAAAGCAAGAAACGAAAAAAAATTATTTTATTGAAGATAAACCAAATCTTAAAAAAACAAATGACAAAAAGAATGTCGAGATTGCCGCTAATTGGGCAGAAAATAAATTTCCGGTGGAAAAAATAGTAGAGCTTATAAAAATGCTTGATTCCGGCGGAGGGGCTGACTTGGAAGAGGTCTTAGAAAAATCACCCCTGGCTGAAACTGAAAAATTAATTGAAAAAATGCTGGAAAGCGGAGACATCTTTCAAAACCTGCCTGGCAAAATTAAGGTGCTTTAATGCATAATGGATGCGATGTTTTTTTGCATAATTATGCTTATTGAATGTATTATAAATGATAAAAATGCGTGAAACCGACTCACCTCGCCATAAATGACGAGGTTTCAAAAGAGGCGATTTCTCAACTACGCATTTTTAGCATGCAAAAATCTCGCCCTAAAGGGCGGGGTTTTACACCCAGCGAAATTTTTTGCATAATAACAAATCTCATTAATTATGGAACTTGTTGAGATTTGCTAGTATAGTAAATCGCAGGGTGTAATGTTCCATTGCTTTTGAGATTTACTATAAGTTATCTATTGCTGAGCCTGATGGCCACCAAGTGCAGCAAGACTTTCTACAGAGCCGTTTTTTATTTAGTTTTATAATTTAATCCTAGCTGAAAAACACAGGAGTCACAAACACTTCAATCAGGCCGGCAACTAATAAGAAAGCAACGCTAATTATTATTAAATCAAAAGAATCAATTAAAACTTTTCTTTCTTTTAAATTATGCTTAATTATAGCGATAGATATAATTCCGCCAGCTAAACCAGCAATAAAATAAGCGGCTATTTCAAAAAAGCCATGAATCATATAACGAAAAAAACTGAAAGTCGTAATTCCAAAATAAGCTGAAAAGGAAGTTAACCCAATTAAAGAAGACGTTTTGGCTATTTCTGTTTTGATTAAAGACCCAATGGCTGTGGCGATGACTGAAGCATTCCAAGTTAAGATAAATATGGCCCCAGCACCATATAATAATGAGAATAATAAGCAAAAAAATAATACTTTGATGTTGTTAAAATAAATTTTTCCTAACAACCCTAATTTAGTTATGCCGCCAGTAACGCTGGATTGTATTGAGGAATTGACATTAATTATCGCAGTCCTTTGCAAATCAAAAACCACATCTACCACTGATTCGGGCAAAACTAAATAAGCCAGCATTAAAGCTATCGTCACGCCTAAAAACAAAAACATCAAATAAATTAAAACCTTGGTGTGTTCTTTTAATAAAAATAACTCTTTATCATAGCGCAAGTCCAGCTCCTCTTCGTTTTTAATAGTGGTATAAACCATCGGCAAGGTTGATAATACTATCAAAAAAACCATCAAGATGCTGGTAATCTCCTTAAAAACAAGGTAGGATAGCATTAAAGCTACAATTGAATAAAAAAAACCGCCTATAAACATCTCCCAAGGCCTCTTTTTAAGGCTGAATGGATTAAATAATAATTCCAAAACCATTAACTAAAAAGGTGTTAAGTTTTCTATTTAAAACTTCTTATTGTCGCCGTTTAGTCTAAATTGGGTTGGGATTAGGTTAAAAATAAATTGAAATTAAGTTGAAAGTGCTTAAATGATAAAAATGCGTGAAACCGCCTCACCTCGCCATAAATGACGAGGTTTCAAAAGAGGCGGTTTCTCAACTACGCATTTTTAGCATGCAAAAATTTCGCCCTAAAGGGCGGGGTTTTACACCCAGCGAAATTTTTT